>JAJFVM010000154.1 GCA_021371805.1 bacterium | reverse complement strand
ATTTACCGGTAAGAGGATTTTTCCCTATATAAACGTCACTGTTAAAAACTGATATTATATTTGCCCTGTTTATAACTTCGGAAACATTACCATAGCAGTAGATGCCCCCGTCTTTTAAAAGCATTATCTTTTCACTATACTGAATTGCCATATTTATATCGTGAAAAATACCTATGACGGTTTTCCTGTTTTTTTTATACAAACTGTAAAAAAGCTCCATCAACTCAATTTGAAAATTAATATCAAGATGACTTGTAGGCTCATCTAAAATTATTATAGGACTATTTTGAGCAAGAGTCTGGGCAATTATTACTCTCTGTTTTTCTCCGCCGGAAAGCTCGTTATATTTTCTGTCCTTAAAAATATCCGTACGTGTTAATTCCATGACTTCTCTAACAATCTTAAAATCTTCAGGCTTTTCACCCGTAAATCTGTTCAGGTAAGGATAACGGCCCATCAGAATTGTTTCATAAACACTGAAATTGAACCCAAGGTTTGAATATTGAGGTACCACAGCAATTTTTTTTGCTATTTCCAGATGATTTAAATCGTTGATATTTTTGCCCTCAACGATGATTTCACCTTCCGAAACCGGAAGTACTTTGCTTAATAAATTTACAAGCGTGCTCTTTCCTGCTCCATTTGGCCCAAGAATTGACACAAAGCTGTTCTTTAATATTTCAAAGCTTATATTTTTTAATACAGATTTTTCACTGTAGGAAAATCCCAAATTTTTAACATGAATTGAAATTTGTTCCATTGAATTTAAAATACCTGTTTTTTTGATTTGACAAGCAAATAAATGAAAAACGGCACCCCTATTATTGAAGTTATAATACCGACAGGAATTTCCCTTGGAGATAATATTGTTCTTGCAAGGGTGTCAGAAAGAAGAAGAACTATCCCCCCGGAAATGGCTGCAGCCGGATATAGAATTTTATGATCAGGACCAACAATCATCCTCATTATATGGGGAGTTATTAAGCCTACAAATCCGATAATTCCACTGACAGAAACTGCTGCTGCAGCTATGATTGATGCCAATATTAACAGAATCTGCTTTAATTTTTCCGTCTGGACGCCAAGCTGGTTCGCTCTTTCATCTCCCAAAGACATTACATTCAAATCCCTCATAAAAAAGGCAGAAATGATCATAGTAATAATTATTATCGGTGTTATTGTTAAAAAATTAGTCCATGAAGAGTTTGTAAAACTTCCCATAATCCAAAAATATACTCTCGCAAGATCGTGTGTCCTGAATATCATCAGAAAAGAAATTATGGAAGTTAAGAGAGAGCTTAATGCAACTCCGGACAAAAGCAGTGTCAATATTGAAATTTTTCCCTTAATCTTTGAAATATTATAAATTATAAATGTTGTCCCGATAGCACCGATAAATGCAAATATATTTGTCATCGACAGGTTAATCAATTTAATATTACTTGTAAAAAGCAATCCTATGGTTGCTCCAAAAGCTGCGCCAGCAGAAACACCTATAATATATGGATCAGCCATAGGGTTTCTGAAAATACCCTGAAAAATAACTCCTGAACCCGAAAGTGCAATGCCGGCTATTATTGCCATAAAAATTCTTGGCATTCTTATATCAAATATTACTTTAAAATCCTGAGGATTAATTTCAGAAATGGGCATAAGATTCTTAACTCCAGGTATTATGCTTACCAATGTTTTTAATGTAGATTTGATTGAAAGATTTGCCGAACCTACCGCTGAAGAAAGAATTATCAAAGCAACCAGAATCAGAAACAAAATTATAAAATATTTAATAGTTCTTGTCCTCATAGTTTTACAAAAATCAATTTATAGTTTTACAAATGCTTAAAATAACATGCAACTTAAATTTAATCATAGTAAATAAAATAAAGTTCTAAAAAAACACCTTAATTTCTTGCAAAATGATTATCATCTAATGTAAGAAAATAAGGTGTTCTAATATGCTCAAAATTTTTTGAGCCGCCTGTTGAAATTAAATTTAGCACATTGAAAATTTATATGCAATATCGATAGGAATAATGTTATTTTTTAGTTTTGTCATTTATATTCTCCTGATATTTTTATCACCCTAATTTATTTTAAGTATTTAAAAAATGTCTTTTGGAAGAGATGTGTTTAGCAGGACCAGATATAGCTCGGATTACAAGAAAGAAAAATCAATAAAAGGTGCTGCTTCTATCAAAATCGTAATATTAATTGCAACTCTCTTTCTATTTACATAATTGCATGCGGATTACTTAATATTTTATTTCATAAAATCTTATAAAAATACAAACAGCTGTTAAATGGTATTGATAGATTGTATCAGTACAAGTAAAATTATAACTTAGCAGAGTTTTAATTAATAACAGGTGTTTATCTTTTTTTAAGTGATCTTTTAAGATAATTAAATATTTTAAGCTATAAAAGCATTGAGTACGGCTTTTAAAAATTCTTTTGCTGTTACAATATTTAAAAAATGATTGGCTTTTGTTTTATGAGTCTGTCTTTTTTATAATAAATATAAGTTAAAAAATTAAAAAAGAAAAAATCTTGGAGGAAATGATGGCTTTTAAAATCAACAATAATGTTACCTGGGTGGGTAAAACAGATTGGGAACTTAGAAAATTTCATGGCGAGGAATTATCAACTTTCAGAGGTTCCTCCTACAATTCATATCTTGTAAGAGATGAAAAAATTGCATTGATAGATACAGTTTGGGCCCCGTTTGCCGAAGAATTCATTGAAAAATTAGAGAAAGAAATTGATTTAAACAAAATAGATTACGTAATTGCAAACCATGCTGAGATGGATCACAGCGGTGCATTACCGGCTTTAATGAATAAAATTCCGGAAAAACCAGTTTACTGTACCCAAAACGGCATCAGGTCACTTAAAGGACATTACCATAAAGACTGGAATTTTGTTCCCGTAAAAACCGGAGATAAAATCAGCCTTGGAAATAAGGAATTGGTTTTTGTTGAAGCAAGGATGCTCCACTGGCCTGACAGTATGTTCTGTTATTTAACTGGTGATAACATATTATTTAGCAACGATGCTTTCGGGCAGCATTTTGCAAGTGAACTTATGTTCAATGATCTGATCGATGAGCATGAACTTTATGAAGAAGCAATTAAATATTATGCAAATATTCTTACCCCATTTGGAAATTTTGTTGAACAGAAAATAAATGAGGTTTTAGCACTGAAGCTTACGGTAAACATGATCTGTCCAAGCCACGGCATAATCTGGAGAGATAATCCGTTGCAGATAGTAAATAAATATATGGAGTGGGCTAAAGGATACCAGGAAAACCAGATAACCATTGCCTACGATACAATGTGGAATGGGACCAGGCAGATTGCCGAAACTATCGCAGAAGGAATAAAATCAAGCGACAAAGAAATAACTGTTAAACTTTATAACTCAGCAAGACATGATGTAAACACGATAATAACTGAAATATTCAAATCGAAAGCAGTTCTGATTGGTTCACCAACCATCAATAAGGGAATACTGAACTCGACTGCCGCAATTCTTGAATTCATAAAGGGATTGAGCTTTAAAAATAAAAAAGCGGCGGCATTCGGAAGTTTCGGATGGAGCGGCGAATCCGTTAAAATAATCACGGAAGAATTAACCAAAGCAGGTATGGAAATTATTGATGAAGGCATAAGAATTCAATGGCATCCGGATCCAGAAGGCCTGGCTAAAATTTTCCAGTATGGACAGGAAATTGCAGTAAAAATAAAGGATTAATCATTTATTTTTAGCGGTAATCGATAAAGCTCGTTACTGATCATAAAACGTTTTTATAATCACTCGCACCATAGAGGACACGCACGATTACAACCTGCTTTTCCGATTCATTCACAAAGTAAAAAAGCAATGTAGTTGCCACAATAAGTTTACGATACCCCCTCATTTTCTAAAGGGGACCTTTTCCCAGTATAAAATCTACCTCCGCCTGGTCTTAAGATTTGGGCGGATTATCCAAATCAATTGTAGGCTGGATACCTTTGCCAATCTCTACTATTATGCCTTTTTTTATAAAAACGGGTCTTGCCAGTTTCCTTAAAACAGGCAATCTTATGGAGAATACTACTGCACAAATTATAACTATAACACCTCCGATCATTACGGTGTAAGGTGCACCAATTGCATCGGCAACTCCTCCGGAAATTAAACTCCCAAATGGTGACATACCTATAAATGCCATAGTGAAATAGCTCATTACCCTTCCGCGCATTTCATCATTGGTAATTGTCTGAAGAAATGTATTTACAGATGAAATCAGCATAATCATCCCAAAACCTACAAATATTAATATTACTACCGAAAACCATAAAATTTTCGAAAAAGAAAAAATAACAAGAGTAACCCCAAAAATTGCGGTGGACAGTGCCATTATTTTTCCAAAACCGGTTGCACTTCTTTTATTTGCAAGAATAATACCTCCTGCAAGAGCACCGACTCCGGTAGCAGCCATTAAAAAACCTAAAACATCTGATCCGCCTTTTAATATGTCATTTGCAAAAATAGGCATCAGAACAGTATAAGGCATTCCTATAAGACTGACTACTGCAATGAGAATGAGTACATCTCTTATTGGAGCAAATCCGAATGAATATTTAAAACCTTCTTTTAATTCCAAAAATATATTTTTACTCTCTGTTTTAATATAAGCTTTTTTAATCCGCATAAAAAGCAATGCGATAATGACAGCTATAAAACTTATGGCATTTATTAAAAAGCACATCCCCTCTCCCACAGCAGCTACTAAAAGCCCCGCAATTGCAGGCCCGAACAGTCTTGCACCATTGACCATAGATGAATTCAGGGCAATTGCATTTCCCAGGTCTTTTCTGTCTTCAATCATTTCTATAACAAAAGCTTGTCTTATCGGCATGTCAAACGCATTAATAAAACCAAGCATTAAACTTAAAAGAATAATATGCCATACCTGCACGGTTCCGGTTAAGGTTAATACTGCAATTATAAATGCCTGAATCATCGAAAATATCTGGGTGATTATCAGTGCTTTATGTTTATTCCATCTGTCTGTAAAAACACCCGCAAAAGGTGAGATTAAAAAACTTGGAATCTGACTGAAAAAAGTAATTAATCCAAGCATAAATCCTGAGCCTGTCAAATGATAAACAAGCCAGCTCATGGCAATCTGCTGCATCCATGTTCCGACAAGGGAAATCAACTGGCCGCCGAAAAATAACCTGTAATTTCTGTACCTCAAAGATCTTAAAATATTTTTTATTCCATTTTGACTGCCGGAAATATCTATACTCCTTTTTATATTAATTCAGATACAAAAAATATATTATTGCAATTGTTAAAACATTTATTAGTGCCTGAAAAAAGATTTTCCATTTTCTATAACTAAAGATTTATACTACTTTTAATAGAAATTTTAAATAATAATATTTAAAATATACTTATAAGCAGAAGGAGATTTTTATGAAGTGGAAATTTAACTGGAAAATTACTGTTGCACTTATCTTAGTGGCAACATCTGTGTTGGTTTATACCATAAATTATTTTATTTTTAAAAATCCCCATGATATTTTCTTTTACCTGACAATTGATATCGCATTTTTACCGATAAATGTATTGCTTGTGACTTTATTAATTGATAATTTACTGAACCAGCGTGAAAAGAAATCAATGCTTAATAAATTAAATATGGTTATAGGAACATTTTTCAGTGAAGTCGGATTAAATTTACTAAAAAATTTCAATGAGTATGATAAAAACACAGAAATTATTTCAAACCAGCTTATAAAAATAAATACCTGGGCTAAAAAAGATTATTTTAAGTTTAAATCAAATATAATAAAGCATGAGAGTAAAATTATTATAAACAGTGAAGAAGAGGAAATGTTAAAAAAATTTTTGTTAAGTAAAAGAGATTTCCTGCTGAGGCTCCTTGAAAATCCAAATCTGCTTGAGCATGAAACTTTCACAGAACTATTGCGCGCCGTATTTCATCTTACAGAAGAGATGTCAAGCAGAGAAACTTTTGAAAATCAACCTGAGGCAGACTGCCAGCATATTGAACTTGATATAAAAAGAGCATACCTGCTTCTTGTTAAAGAATGGCTCTCTTATATGGAATATTTGAAAAATTCTTATCCCTATTTGTATTCTCTGGCAGTAAGACAAAATCCTTTTAATAAAAATTCAACGATAGTCATAAGCTAAAATGTATATATATAAAACAAAAATAAAACTTTATCATACGGATGCTGCAAATTTAATTTTTTACAGCAACTTATTTAACCTGGCATATGAATGCTATGAGGAATTTCTGGAAAACTCGGATTTTAGTGTCCTTAAAATAATTAATGAAGGAAAAATCCTCATGCCGGTTGTTCATGCTGAAGCAGATTATATTAAACCGATGCGTCTTGGAGATAAGATAGAAATTCAACTTTCATTGTTTTCATCAGGTAAAAGTTCATATAGACTTGATTATAATTTTTATAATGAAAACAAGGAAAAAGTCGCCTTTGCAAAAACTGCTCATGTGGTTATTTCCATTGATAATTATAGACCTGTAAAAATACCTGAAAAATTACTGAACAGCTTAAAAACGCTAAAAATAAAATAATTGCTGAAAAATCAACAAGACTATGAAATATTGGAATCATTAACATACTTTAAATTGATCAGTATCTTTAATGCATATTAATTTCATATTCTGCTATTTTTTTAAATTCTTTCCGGTCAGGCTTTAAAGAAGTTTTTATTTTTTCTTCCGGCCACCTTAAAAAAACAACCGGAATCTTAAAAGATTCAATTTTTTTCTGTAGAAATTTCTTAATTAATTCAAAATCAGTCTGAAAATATTTTTTGCTTTTGATAAATGCCACGGGAATCTGCCCTTCAGGATCTTTGCTCGCCGAAACTACAAGACTGTCTTCTATCCCTTCCAGTTCCATTATCGCATTTTCTATTTCTTCAGGAAAGATATTCTCTCCTTTATAAACAAACATTAAATCTATTCTGCCGCATATATTAAGATAACCATCCTCATCCATATAACCTTTATCACCTGTTTTAAACCATCCGTCTTCACTAAAAGGTTTGTTCAAAATCTCATTCCCCGAGTCGTCTTTTTCAACATAGCCTTTAAATAATGTTTTGCCCCTTACCAGTATTTCGCCGTCTTCTTGTATTTTCAGTTCTCTGTGTTCTAACAGCCTGCCTGAAGTTTTCATATGCTCTAAAGTATCATTTCTTAAAGTACACGTTATTTGTGAAGCCATCTCTGTGGAACCGTAAGATTTGTAAATGGGAAGTTTCAGGTTGACTGACTCTTCAATCAATCCCGGCGGAACAGGAGCTCCTCCGACCAGTATTGCTTTCATTTTTTTTAAAATCCTTATTCCGGCTGAACTGTCGATCAATCCGGAAAGTTGCGATGGAATTAAAGACAGATGGGTAATTTTCTTGTTTTTTACTGCTTCCGGCAAAGATAACTCCGGAGGCTTAACGGCAATATCCCCCTTGCCTGTCAATGCTTTAAATATTATTGAAAATCCGCTCACATGATTTAAGGGAAGTGAAATCAGCCAGCAGTCTTCTTTTTTAAATTCAATATTGACATTTGAACCCAGAGCATTGTAATAATGATTGCCAAAAGTATGTAAAACCGCTCTTGAATAGCCTGCTGATCCTGAAGTAAAAATAATGCTTGAATATTTGTTTAATGTTTTATCCGATTCATTTATATTAAACCCATAAATCAATTTCCTTAAATCAATATTTTCTAAATCATTGACAAAATAATTAAATGCAATTGTTTTACACCCTGGTATGTCTTTATAACCGGATTTTTCATCGACTATTACATTCAGGCAATTAATGCTTTTTAAAACATTTGATATTTTTGATAGAGGAAATAGCGGATTTAACGGAACTGCAATTGCACCTATATTAAAAATATGAATTAATAATTTTACATATTCTTCATTATTACCGCTAAGGATAGCAATTTTCTCGCCATCTTTAATTCCTATCTTATTTAATTTCTCCGATAAAGATATATCCGCTTTGAAATACATACCGTTTAAATAAGGTTATTATTATTCTATGAGTCTAAGCATATCGAGATTAACGTTTCCGATATTTTTTAATACTTCTTCTAATCTTATTTTACCATCCGATACTTTTATGTCCCGGGCAAGAAGGTTATTTTTAAATAACTCCATGGTATCAAGCCCTATAGGTATATCACTTAAATCCATAAGACATGCAAATAATACAATTGCAGCAATTGATATATTGCTTTCAAATGAATTGCTTAAAACTGTAATAATGCCTCTTTCTCTTGCAGTGGCTGTTAAATCTGAAATCTTTGAAAAGTCTCCTATAAAACCCGGCTTTAATACAAAAGCCTTCAAATAAGCAGGGTAATTTTTGTTTGTATTGTATATTTTTAGAAAATCATTTAGTTTTTCATCAAAAGCAACCGGAATATTTGTTTGGTCGAAAAATATTGAACATTTACCAATATCATCCATCGGGTCTTCCATATACTCAATCCCATTGCTTCCAATTTGTTTTCCAAAATAAACTGCTTTCCCCAGATCCCATAAACCGTTTGCGTCAAGTCTCAGTCTTATATCATTATGCCCGCTGCCTTCAATAAAATTTTTTATTTCCTTTATCTTATCTATTTCATAACTTAATGGTTTTCTTCCAACTTTTATTTTAATGGTATTGTAGCCATTTTTAATAATCCGGTCGATGTCATAGCAGATATCAGGTTTTAAATCGGTAATTAATTTACAAACAGACAATTTGTTTTTTTCTATAGATGATATGTATTTTTTAAAATCATCATTTAAAAAAAACATATTAAGCAAAGCCATTTCAATTCCTGATTTTACTGAAGGAAAAATGTGCTCATCTGAAAAAATACTGTTTAAAAAGCTGAATTTAACTGAAAAAAAGTTATTAAAATTATTTAATAAATCCAGTAATTTAAGATTATCATGCATTACAGCTTTCTTATTTAAAAATTCATCTCCGGTAATTTTTCTAAAGGTGAGTTCTCCTTTTGCATCATGACATAAAATACTATTTTTAATTTTTTTCAGTTGCAAAACTGCTTCCTTAAAGCTTTCTTTGTGAAAAAACGGCAGAGGTGCCGTTTCTCCGAAACCGGACATGCCTGATGAAGTTTTTATGTTTATTATGATGCCTGACCTTGAAGACAATTCATGGTTTTTTATTTTTAAAGGCATTATTAAAGGCAGGTCGTATTTATAAAGATTAAAATCAATTATTTTTTCCATAAAAGTTACTGTTATATTTTAATAATCCAGCCTATCGAAAACAAAAAGCTGTACCCAAGAAGCATCTGGCTTGTTATTCCTAAAACCGGAATCAGCAATCTTGGATCTGGTCTGGAAATAATTAGTTTTATGGGTTTAACTGCCATTATGATTGTTAGAACAGCAATAAGAGAAAAATAGTGGGATTTTGTAATTAAAACCAGAATGACGGGTACTAAACTGGCAACGGTTACACAAAATATATATTCAGCAATTCCGAAATTATACCCGAACCTCACGATCAGTGTTTTTTTACCTGATTCTTTATCTGCCTTTATGTCCCTGATATTATTTGCAGTCAGTATTGCAGTTGAAAACAAACCCGGTGCTATGCCAGCTATAAGAGCAATATAATTTATTTTTAAGGTTTGAAGATAATAAGTGCCGGCTACCGCAATAAATCCGAAAAAAATGAAAACAAATATATCGCCAAGTCCTATATAACCAATCGGTGCAGGCCCGGCAGTATAAAGTATTCCGAAAATTATTGCAAAAAAACCTATGATCAGAATCGGATAACCGCCGCGGATTATAAGAAAAACACCTAATATTATTGCCAGTGCAAATGTTATTAAAAAGGCAGCAAGCATTTCATTTTTTTTAACAAGCCCGGCCTGAACCGACCTGGTCGGACCTATTCTCTTTTCCGTATCCGCTCCTTTTACAAAATCAAAATAATCATTGGCAAGATTTGTCCCTATCTGAATTAAAAGAGCTGTAATCACGGTAATAGCAGCAATAAATATGTGAATTTTTGTTTCATGAAAAGCAAGAGCCAGCCCTATAATTACAGGAGCTGCCGCTGCAGGCAGCGTTCTTGGCCTTATGCTTGCAATCCATATTTTTATTTTTTCCAGGTTTGCCATAAGTAAAAATCAGTTTTTGTGTTGTTTTTACATTTATTTTACTTATTTTTTTTCTTTAATAATTTTCTTAAAGTCAGGTTTTCTTTTTTCCAGAAATGCATTTCTGCCCTCCTGGGCTTCAGGAGTCTGGTAAAATAACATGGTAGAGCAACCTGCAAGCTGCTGAAGACCCGTCTGTCCGTCACAATCTGCATTTAGGGCTGCCTTAAGACATTGTATTGCGGTTGGAGAATTACTTAAGATTTGCCTGCACCAGCCGATAGTTTCTTCTTCAAGTTTTTCAAGAGGTACTACCTTATTTATCATCCCCATTGCCAGTGCTTCTTCTGCGTTATAAAATTTGCATAAAAACCATATCTCCCGTGCTTTTTTCTGACCTACTATTCTTGAAAGATAGCTTGAACCATAACCTCCGTCAAAAGATCCTACCTTTGGCCCTGTTTGTCCGAAAACGGCATTTTCGGCAGCGATGGTAAGATCGCATACAATCTGAAGTATATTTCCGCCGCCGATGGAATAACCGGCAACCATTGCAATAACCGGCTTGGGACAGGTCCTGATCTGCCTTTGAAGCTCAAGAACCTCAAGACCTTCTCTTCCTGCCTCGTCTCTATAACCGGCATGTCCCCTTATTTTCTGATCTCCGCCAGAACAAAAAGCCTTATCACCTTCTCCTGTTAGGATAATTACTCCGATTTCCCTGTCAAATGTTGCATCTTTCAAAGCATCCGAAATTTCTCTGAGTGTAAGAGGACGAAAAGCATTTCTGACTTCGGGCCTGTTTATTGTAATTTTAGCAATACCTTCGAATTTATTATATTTAATATCTTTGTAACTGCCATGGTTTTCCCATTTAATATCAAGCATTTGATTATATCCTTTGAAAATATTTATTTTTTATTTATATGAAACAATCTGACAGACAAGTCTTATAAGTACAAGGATATGAGTTTTTATAGGATTTATCAAATATAAGCCTACTCTTCCAGCATCTTTAAAATTTCTGTTTTGATTTTTCGTCTTAATTTTAAATTATATTCCCTGTCAGTCACAACTTCTATCAGTGATGACTGCCTCTTTTTTTGAGCAATTTTAATGGAATTCATATAAATATCTGAAAAACCACTGCAGGTTTGCGCACTAAAATAATTAATTTTAAAAATTCCGGCAGCATCTTTAAAACCTAGATTATGGGGGGTGGCAAAATAATCTTCAAATATATCCCTGGATTTTGATATCGGAAGAAAATGGAAAATTCCTCCCCCGTTATTATTTATAAGAACAATAATCACAGGCGTTTTTATCGAATTGATTGTTGCAAGTGCATTTAAGTCATGTAGAAAAGCCAGATCGCCTGTAAGCAATGTGCACAATTTTCCACTTCCAGCGCTGAATCCTATTGCAGTGGAAATAATTCCATCAATGCCGCTCACACCTCTGTTTGAGCCAA
>JAJFVM010000246.1 GCA_021371805.1 bacterium | reverse complement strand
ACAAAGGCTTGTAAAAATTCCTTCAACTCTTGTCGAAGATTGCATAAAAAGAACTCCTTCAAGCTTTCTTGTAAAATCAAGAGATCCCAAAGACAATCTTTTAATCGGAGGAAACAGACTTTATTTTATGTCAAGTCTTGGGGCGAGGCTTGCTTGAAGATTATTCGATTTGCTATATGGAAGCGGAGAATATCTTTTTTTAATTTTTTAAATATTTTTCTTGCTATAATATCAGACTGTATATAATAATTATTTAGTTTACCGTTTATATTTCTATTTCAAAAAATTATTACTCTTATGTATTTATTAAAATTTAAAAAATAAATTTTCATGCATTTAGATAATAAGCAGGCATTTAAAAAATTTATTTCAACTCCCTTGTTAAAAAATGTCAAAGACGACTTTCTGTTACAAAAAGATGATTTTGAAAAAATATATAGATATGAGATTGAGATAGAAGACGTACCTGATAATTATGATCTTGCTGGCTGGCTGCTTGGACAGGAAGATTCTGCTAAAACTTACTGGTCAAGCAGGAACAAAAACTTCTGTATTGCCGGACTTGGTTATGCTGATGTTTTTTCAAATGGTCTTAAGAGTAGTTCAGATTATGAATATTTTATCAGGGATGTATTTCAGGTAATGGAATCCAGGATATCAAATTCAGACAAACCCATAAAATATTTCGGATGTCTTGCTTTTGATATAGAAGATAAAATAAGCATGCCATGGGAATCTTTTGGTAAATTTTATTTCGTACTTCCAAAAGCAGAATTATGTAAGATAAAAAATAAATATTATTTTGCAGCAAATGTTTTTTATAATCCCGAAGGCAGTAAAACCAGGAAAGAACTTTATGACGAAATTCAAAGTTTTATTGAAAAAATTCATGCAGGAATATATGCACCTGAAGAAAAAAAAATTAATTATTCAGGCAGGCAAGATAATCCGGACAAAAGCAATTGGGAAAGAAATGTCAACCAGGTTATAGCAACTTTTGATTCTGAAGAAATAAAAAAGATTGTTCTTTCGAGGAAGTCAGTATTTAAGCTTAAGGGAAATATTAATCCTCTTTTACTATTTTTGCTGCTTAAAAAAAATAATATAAATACATATGACTTTTATTTTCAAAATAAGGACGGCAATGCATTTATCGGATGTACTCCCGAACTCCTATTTTCAAGACAGGGAGGCAAAATTTACAGTGAAGCTGTTGCAGGTACTATCTTATTGGGTAAAAACAGCATTGAGGAAAAAACTTTCGGAGAAGATTTATTAAAATCTAAAAAAGATTCTGATGAATATAGATTTGTTTTTAACTCTGTTAAAAGCGATCTTGAAAAAATGTGCCGTAACGTAAACGTTGTAAAAAAGAAGGAAATATTAAAACTAAGTTATGCTCAACATATTTACAGCCAATTTGAAGGAAATTTAAAACCGGGTATTGATAATTTTAAGATTATTTCTACTTTAAATCCTACACCTGCAGTTTCGGGTTATCCGAAGCGAAATATTAATGCTTTAATAAAAAGATATGAAACTTTTTTCAGGGGATTTTATGCCGGTCCTGTAGGCTGGATTGGAAAAGATAGTTCTGAATTTGCCGTGGGAATCAGATCCGGAGTTGTAAATGATGGATATCTTTCAATTTATTCGGGTGCGGGGATTGTTAAAAAATCTTCTGCTGAATCGGAATGGAATGAAATTGAAAATAAAATATCTCCGTTCCTGAAAATTATTCAGAATAAATGAGTTTGAGATTATAATTAGAAAGTAAAAGGCTCCGAAATTATGACACAGGAAGACTTTAATCCTAATGAATTGTGGGGAAGTTTGATTATTGAAGAACTGGTTAGAAATGGCATTGATTATTTTTGCATATCTCCAGGTTCAAGATCAACGCCTTTGGTAACGGCAGTTGCCAGAAATAAAAAAACAAAAAAAATAATTTGTTTTGACGAAAGAGGAAGTGCATTCCATGCATTAGGTTATGCTCAGGCGACGGGAAAACCAGCAGTAGTTATAACAACCTCAGGAACAGCAGTTGCAAATTTACTGCCGGCTGTTGTAGAGGCTTATCAGAACAAAATGCCGATGATTTTGCTGACTGCAGACAGGCCGCCTGAATTATTGGATGTAGGAGCTAATCAGACAATAAACCAGATAAACATCTTCGGCATGTACGCAAAATGGCATTTTTGTTTTCCATGTCCGGATAAGAATATTACTCCGAAAATGGTACTTGCTACTATTGATTATGCAGTTTATTCAAGTCTGAACCAGCCGTCAGGACCAGTCCATATCAATTGCATGTTCAGAGAACCTCTTGAATCAGATGGAATTATAAATATAGACAAGGAAAGCATATATTTAAAGGATATCAGAAAATGGTTTGAAAATGATAAGCCTTATACTTCATACAGTATCTCAAAAACAATTGCCGGCAAAACAGATACGGAGCTGGTTGCTGAAATTATTAATAAGGAAGAAAAAGGGCTTGTATCTGTTGGTAAACTAAATAATGAAAATGAAATAGAAGCTGTATTAAATTTCGTAAAGAAAATAAACTGGCCGGTATATGCTGATATTACTTCAGGTTTAAGATTTAATAATTATGTTGATTCAAATATAATAAAGCACTTTGACCAGACAATTATGTCGCGTGATTTAAATATGAAAGCTTCCCCGGGAACTGTTATACACTTTGGGGGTAAGATAACTTCAAAAAGATTTGACCGGTTTTTGAATCAAAATAAACCGGAAAACTATATAGTGGTTAAAAATAATCCTGTAAGATATGATCCTGTCCACATTGTAACAATGCATGTAGAAACCGATATTTCCTGTTTCTGTGAAAATATGTCTTGCCTGATCAAGGCAAAACATGAAAATTATTTTAAGAATTTTTATAAATATAAAGCTAAAAAACTGCAGGATATTATAGACAGCAATATTGAAAATGAAGAGAATATTAATGAAGTTTTTGTTTCACGCCGGATTTCAAATCTGTTACCTGACAAATCATGCCTGTTTTTATCAAACAGCATGCCGATAAG
>JAJFVM010000070.1 GCA_021371805.1 bacterium | reverse complement strand
CTCTATAGTGATCGCCTTCCGGATTAAAAAATACCTGTGTTTTATATTTTAATCTTCTAAATGACTTGCAGTGTATTATTCTGTCTCTGTCTCTTTGAAAACATGTTCTGGTATCACAATCTGACTCTTCTCTTTCTCTACCCTTTGACTCGGAGCTTAGCTTTGCATACCTTGAGAAAAATTTTTTTTCATTTTCTTCAAAGATTTCCCTGATTGTCATGTCTGTAAATAGGATTTTAAAAATAAATCAAAATTGTTTATAAAAAGCAAAAAGCCAGATAATAATTAAATTATATAACTAATACCTGACTTTTACCTTATCTTTAAATTAATTTTTTAAAATAATTTAATCTAATTTAAACTTTCTTTTGTTAATATTACCCTTTTCATGATTGAAAATAAATTATTAGATCGGCAACTGGGTGATTGAGAAAACCGTATGAAGGCGAAGCGGGCAGGGTTCCTCTCTTGTAGAGGAGAGCGAAGCCTGAAATCCGAGCAAACTTTGACTCGCTGGGACAAAGTTTGCGTGTTTTCAAAACACCCAGTCGCCGATTCTTAAATCCTTACTTTTATCTTTATTTCGAAATTAGAAATGCTTCGTCTTTTTTAATTGCAGCCTGGGCAGCAGCAAGTCTTGCGATTGGAACTCTGTAAGGTGAACAGCTTACATAGTTTAACCCCAGATTTGCGCAGAATTCAACTGAACTGGGTTCTCCGCCATGCTCACCGCAGATACCTACCTTTAAGTCTTTTCTCACTGATTTACCTTTTTCAATTGCGATTTTAATAAGACTGCCTACGCCTATCTGGTCAAGAACGGCAAACGGATCTTTTTCAAGAATTCCCTTCTCAAGATATTCAGGAAGGAATTTGCCGAAATCATCTCTTGAAAATCCGAACGTAAGCTGGGTTAAGTCATTTGTTCCGAAGCTGAAAAATTGTGCTTCAGTAGCAATTTCATCAGCAGTTATACATGCTCTTGGAATTTCGATCATGGTTCCAACTTTGAATTCGAACTCAATGCCATATTCCTTCATAACTTTATGGGCGATCTCAACTATCTGTTTCTTAAGTATCCTTACCTCATTTACAATTCCTACAACTGGAATCATAACTTCAGGTATTACCTTAACTCCTGCTTTAGTTAGTTCCGCTGCAGCTTCAAAAATTGCTCTTGCCTGCATATCGCATATTTCAGGATAAGTTATGGAAAGCCTGCATCCTCTGTGTCCGAGCATCGGGTTTATCTCATGAAGAGAAACTATAGTAGCTTTCATATCTTCATAAGACATCCCGAGTTCTTTAGCTATTTCCTTTATATCTTCTTCTTCTGTTGGAAGAAACTCATGTAAAGGAGGGTCAAGTAATCTGATTGTAACAGGCAGGCCGTGCATTACCTTGAATATACCTGTAAAATCTTCTTTTTGCATTGGGAGTAATTTTGCCAGTGCTTTCTTCCGGCCTTCAACACTGCCTGCAACAATCATTTCTCTCATTGCTTTAATTCTGACACCTTCAAAAAACATATGCTCCGTTCTGCAAAGTCCTATGCCTTCTGCTCCGAATTTTCTTGCCACATCAGCATCTTTCGGAGTATCGGCATTTGTTCTTACGCCGATTTTTCTGAATCCATCTACCCAACCCATAAATATTTCAAAATTACCTGAAAGCTCCGGATCAACAACAGCTATCTCACCTAAAAATACCTCGCCTGTTGAACCATCAAGGGTAATATAATCACCCTTATTAATTTTTATATTTTTAACAGTAAAATACTGTTCAGCTTCATTAACCTTTATAGACTCACAACCTGCAACACAGCACTTGCCCATTCCTCTGGCAACAACTGCAGCATGTGAAGTCATGCCTCCTCTTGCGGTCAAAATACCCTGAGCAACAGACATTCCCTGAATATCTTCAGGTGAAGTCTCGGTTCTTACTAATACAACCTTATATAATTCTGATTCTTTTACCGCTGTTTCCGCATCAAAAACAACCTTCCCTACGGCAGCACCAGGAGAAGCCGGAAGACCTTTTGCGATAAGATTAGCTTTTTCTTTTGCTTTTTTATCAAGCTGCTTATGAAGCAACTGATTAATTTGTTCCGGAGTAACTCTCATAACAGCAGTTTTTTTATCAATCAAACCTTCTTTAACCATGTCTACGGCCACCTGAAGTGCAGCAGCAGCAGTTCTTTTTCCGGTTCTTGTCTGAAGCATATAAAGTCTGCCTTCCTGGAATGTAAATTCCATATCCTGCATATCTTTGTAATGCTTTTCAAGTTTTTCAAAGATTTCCATCAATTGCTTATAAATTTCCGGCATTTCATCATTTAGTTTATCCAGATCTTTGGGAGTTCTGATTCCTGCAACTACATCCTCGCCCTGTGCATTCGTCAAATATTCTCCATAAACTTTTTTCTCACCGGTTGACGGGTTTCTGGTAAATGCAACACCTGTTCCTGAATTATCTCCCATATTTCCAAATACCATTGCCTGAACATTTACAGCAGTACCGAGGCTATGAGGTATATCATTTAAATTTCTATATGTTATTGCCCTTTTGTTATTCCATGAAGAAAATACGGCATTTATCGCCATTTTTAATTGTTCCATCGGCTCCTGGGGAAAACTCATTCCTTTTTCTTTCTCAACAATCTTCTTATAGTCGGCAACAAGCTCTTCAAGATCTTCGGCAGTTAATTCCGTATCAAATTTAACGCCTTTTTTATCTTTTATATGCTGTATTGCTTTTTCGAATTTTGCATGTTCAACTTCCATGACAACGTCTCCGAACATCTGGATAAATCTTCTGTAAGAATCCATGCCGAATCTTTTATTGCCTGTTTTTTTAATCAAACCGGCAACTGTTTTGTCGTTAAGCCCGAGGTTTAAAATAGTGTCCATCATCCCAGGCATTGAAACTGCAGCTCCTGACCTTACCGAAACCAGAAGAGGGTCGTTTGCATCACCAAAATTAAGCCCCATTGATTTTTCAAGCTTCTTCATGTTCTTTTCTACCTGATCCATCAAACCGTCAGGATATTTCTGTCCGTTTTCATAATACTGAATACATGTTTCCGTAGTGATGGTAAATCCTTGAGGAACCGGAAGGCCTATATTTGTCATTTCAGACAAGTTAGCTCCTTTGCCTCCAAGAAGTTTTTTCATGTCCTTGGTGCCTTCACCAAAGAAATAAACATATTGTTTTTCTGTCATTTTAATTTCCTTCCTATTAGTTAAAGTTAAAAATAAATTTCATGTAACAAATAAAGATTTTGCAATAATTTAATAAAATTACTGGGCATATATCTTTGAAAAATCTGCTATCAGCATATATAAATCCATTGCTTTTTTTACCAGATTTATCCTGTTATTTTTTATTTCTTCCGTCTTATCCATTATTAGAACCTTATCAAAAAAGTTATCCACCGTTGTCCTGAAATCAATAACTTCATTTATGGATTCATCATATTTGTTTTGAAAATTAAGGTTTTTAATTTTTTCATATTTCAAAAGAAGAATTTTAAATAAGTCTTTTTCGTTGTCCTCCTTGAGTAATTGCGGGTTTATTTCCGTAAAATTCCTGCCTTTAACAATATTTTTACATCTTATCATCGGTAAGGTTATTTCATCCATTTTTCCATCTGAAATTATCTTTAAAATTGCTTCATATCTTTTATTGATATCAAGCAGTGAAAATATTCCTGCTGCTGTTACCGCATCAATAAGATCAGTTCTTTTCCCATCCTTTTCAAATGTGAATTTGAATCTTGCAATAATAAAATCAACTATTTCCTGGATTATTTCTGATGATTTTTCTTTATCCTGTTTTAAAAATCCTTCATATAAACCAACATTGTATTTAACCATATCGGCAATATTAATATCATATCCCTTTTCAAAAATTGACAGCACTATCCCAAGTGCTCTTCTTCTTAAAGCAAACGGATCTTCGGAACCGGAAGGTATTGCACCTGCAAGAAACATCCCTGTAATTGTATCAATTTTATCTGCAATAGATACAATGGTTCCGGTAGTTGTTTTTGGCAGTATGTCTCCGTAAAATCTTGGAAGATAATGTTCAAAGATTGCTTCGCAGACTTCAGGGTTTTCATTTCTTTCCTTTGCATACTCTCTACCCACCACTCCCTGAAGTTCCGGAAATTCCACTACAAGATCTGTAACCAGATCCGTTTTGCAAAGAAGCGAGGCTCTGCCTGAGAAATCATAATACCTGTCAGAAATATTAAAGCCTTTATTATTGAGCTCCGATATTATCTTTTCGCTGATCTTTTCAAGACGCAGTTCCTTATCATACATGCTTCCTAATTTTGAATAAAAAATAACACCTCTAAGTTTTTCAATCCATTTTTCCCAGGAATTTTTTTTATCTTCACTGTAGAAAAATGATGCATCGGAAAGCCTTGCCTTTAAAACCCTCTCGTTTCCTTTAATAATTTCCCTGTTTTTATCAGAAACTCCATTCTGAACTACTATAAACTTCGGTACAACATCACCTTTTTCATTAACTGCCGCAAAATATCTTTGATGGTATTCTATGGCTTTTATCAGTATATCGCGCGGAAGCTGCAGAAATTCTTCAGGGAAATTGCCGATTAATACATTTGGAATTTCCACAAGATTTATTATCTCATCAAGTAAGTCTTCATTTATAATTACCTTAATATTTTCTTTCTCAAATTGCTCTTCAATTGCCTTAATTCCACTTAAGATGACTCTTTTTCTCTTTTCGCCGTCAACAATTACATTTCCTTCTTCTTCAAGAGTTTTTAACAGTTCGTCGGAATTATCAATTTGAATTGGCTGCGGGCATAATGTCCTGTGCCCATAAGTCACTTTTCCGCTTTTTAAACTTTCAATTTCGACATTTAAAACTTCATTTCCGTATACCGCCAATATCCATCTGATCGGCCTTGCAAATCTTATCTGCCAGTCTGCCCAGGTCATCTGCTTGCTGAACGGAATTAAAAAGATGCATTCATTCAATATTGACGGAAGAATTTCAACAGTTTTTTTACCTTCTTCAAACAGCTTTTTGCCTATATAAATACCTTTATCCGTTTTAATTTTTTCAAGATTTTCAACCGCAATGCCAAGTCCTTTTGCAAAACCTATGGCAGCCTGTGTCGGTTTGCCGTTTGCATCATATGAGATCTTTTCGGGAGGTCCCATAACGAGCTTTTCAAGAGAATCCTGCATGTCTTTTAATCCATGAACAACAGTAATAAGTCTTCTTGGAGTTCCGAAAACTTCAACATGATCATACCCCAGCCTGTTTTCTGCCAGTTTCTCACTCAATATATTGCTTAATGAAGTTATCCCTTCATTTAAGCATGAAGACGGAAGCTCTTCCGTACCAATCTCAAATATTAATTTCTTTTCCATAAAACCCTTATTTGTTTTTTAAAAGCGGGAAACCTAATTTTTCTCTCTGGGCAATATAAGCCGCACACATTGTTTTTGCAAGATTTCTGACTCTTGCGATATACAATGTTCTTTCCGATACGCTTATGGCTTCCCTTGCATCCAAAAGGTTGAATACATGGGAACATTTCAATACATATTCACACGCCACATAAACAAGGTCATGGCTGATTGCATTTTCAAATTCTTTTTCAAACTTGTCAAACAAATCAAGCAGCATTTCAATGTTGGCCACATCAAAATTATATACTGACCATTGTTTTTCAGACTCAAGATGAACATCTGCATATGTAATGTCATTTGTCCATGCCAGATCCCAGAAACTATCCTTATCCTGCAAATACAATGCTATTCTTTCCAGTCCATAGGTAATCTCGGCAGAAACAGGTTTAAGCGGGATTCCGCCCATCTGCTGGAAATAAGTAAATTGTGTAATTTCCATCCCGTCAGCCCAGACTTCCCATCCAAGCCCGGCTGCCCCTATTGTCGGAGAAGCCCAGTCGTCTTCAACAAATCTGATGTCATGACTTTTCAGATCGATTCCCAAATTTGAAAGAGACCCAAGATACATATCTATAACATTGTCCGGAGATGGTTTGAGCAAAACCTGAAACTGATAATAATATTGGGTTCTGAAAGGATTTTCCCCATATCTGCCGTCGGTCGGCCTTCTTGAAGGTTCAACATAAGCTACCTTCCATGGTTCGGGACCGAGACATCTTAAAAAAGTGTCCGGATTAAAAGTTCCTGCACCTTTTTCCAGATCAAGAGGCTGTTTTATAATGCAGCCTTTGTCTGCCCAATACTTTTGTAAATTAAATATTATTTCCTGAAAATCCATAACAAAGTATTTTAATAATTATTAAAATTATAGTCAATTTGTATAACGGATTTATTTAAAGCCAAATTATCCGAGTTTATTATTATATCACTAATAATGCTAAAACAATGAAGAAAATAAAAATATCAAAACAGAAACTATATTTGTTATAACCAATTACTGCAACTATCTACAGCAATTAAAGTTTTGCTAAAGCTATTTTTTTTATTTTTCTATTTTTTCCAAATAATTAAAACTTTCGATATTTATATCAATGTGATACAAAAAATACTTTTCAAGCAGTGAAATCAGCTTTCCCATATTTTTATCCGAAACATCAAGATCAACAACATCTTCGATCTTTAATGAAAATAAACTGACAAGCATTTCCGCACATTCTTTTTCGATAAGCAAAAGTCCGCCGATATTGCCCCTGCATTTTTTACAAATTGTTCCGCCATATACAATTGAGAATATCAGATTTCCGGTATCATTTCTGATTTCTTTATCATGCAGTTTTCTGCCGCAAATACTACAGGAATCAAACAGTGGCACATACCCCATTATTTTTAAAATCCTGGCAATAAAGAATAAAAGAATTTTTTTAAGAGTTGCATTATCCTCCGGATTGCATTTATTTATTTCCTTCAGCGTAACATATAACAAACGGAATATGCTTGTCGAAGGTGATCTTTCTGATTGAGTTTTAAGGATTATTTCACCTACTGCCTGGGAAATGCCGAATTTAAAAAAATCTGAAGAAATATTTTTAAAAACTTCGATAATCTCAGCCTGTGAAACTATATCAAGATTTTTACCCTCAGACATTTCACAGTCTATTATATTATATAATTCCAGTCTTCCTGAAAACCTGCTTTTAAAGTTATAGGCACCTTTTGCTACCGCACTTATTATCCCATACTCCATAGAAAACAATTTAACAATCTTATCAACTTCACCGAGCCTGTAAGATTTAAGAACAATAGATTTGGCTTTATATGTAGCCATTTGAAAGTAATTTTAAAAAAATTTTTAATTTAACTGTTGACAACTTTATTTATCAAATAAATCAATATATTCGTCCATAATCTCAACACCGGCACTGGTTCCAAGCCTTGTTGCTCCTGCATCAATTAAAGCCTGGGCATCTTTAAATGACCTGATACCACCTGATGCCTTAACGCCTATATTCCTTGTAACCACTTCCCTTATAAGTCTTACATCATCAAGTTCTACTCCCCTTGCCCCGTATCCTGTTGATGTCTGAATAAAATCCGCACCGATATCTTCAATTATCTTGCATACTTTTTTTATTTCATCTTTAAGAAGATTCCCTGTCTCGATAATAATCTTTATATTTATATGCTTGTTATATTCAGCCATCTGCTCCCTGCGGATTACATTGACAATAATTAAAAGTTCCTTTTCGATAAAAGTAAAATTACCGCTTTTGAGAGCCCCGAGATTCATTACAACATCGATTTCGTCAGCACCTTTTTTAACGTTATCTTTTGCTTCAAATACTTTTGTTTCCGTCGTATTAACACCCAGCGGAAAACCAACAACAGAGCATACCTTTATATCGGTTTCGGCAAGAAATCTTTTGGCAATGGTTATCATACAAGGACTTATGCATAAAGAAGCGAAATGATATTTCTTGGCGTTTTTACATAAGCTTTCTATTTCCTTGACATTTGCAATAGGTTTCAAATAAGTTAAATCAATGGTTTTTGCTAACTGTTCACGGGTTAACGTAATAATCACCAGGCCTTTCAAAATTAATTTTTAAAATTAAATATCAAAAATAGTAAAATAATAAAAAATAAAAGATAAAATATTAAAAGTCATAACCAAAATCTTTGAGTGCAGATTCATTCTTTGTCCAGTTCTCTCTGACTTTTACCCACAGTTCCAGATGTACCTTACAATCCAGAAATTTTTCAAGCTCAATTCTGGCCATTGTCCCGGCTTCCTTTAAAAAGCTGCCATTTTTACCGACAATCATTAATTTATGCGTCTGTCTTTGAGTATAAACAATGGCGTTTATTCTTATTATTTTTTCTTTTGCTTTGGTTAATCCTTCTTCAAATTTATCTATCTCAACTGTTATCGAATGAGGCAGCTCATCTTCAAGTCTGTAAATCAGCTTTTCCCTTATAATATCTTCGGCGATGTTTCTTACAGGTCTGTCTGATAAAATATCGTCCGGATAAAATGCAGGACCTTCGGGCAGATATTTTTTCATTGCTTCCAGTAATTTGTCAAAGTTGGTACCTTTAAGTGCTGATATTAAAACAGTTTCTTTCAGGAAATCAAAATCCTTTATTTTTTCCATTTCGATTTCCAGATTTTTTCCGGAAGTTATATCAATCTTGTTTAACAGTAAAATTACTGGTTTATCTAACTGCATTAATTTCTCAAAAATAAAAAAATCTCCTTTTCCGATTCCTTTTGAAACATCCACAATAAATAATACCAGATCAGAATCTTTTATCGTATTAACAATCAGCTTATTTAATTTTTCCGTCAGAAGATTCCTTGGTTTTAAAAATCCCGGAATATCTACAAATATTATCTGAGAATCATTATCATTATAAATACAATTAACCCTGTTTCTCGTTGTTTGAGCTTTTTCGGAAGTTATCACTATCTTACTTCCCAGAATATTGTTGATTAAAGTCGATTTACCGACATTTGTCCTTCCGACAAGTGCCGCAAAACCAGACTTAAAATTTAGATTTTCCATTAAATATCACAAGCCATTATGTTCCTGTCTATACCTTCTCCATACATATTTTTTTTAAATCCATAGAATTTGAAACTAAATTTTTCATATAATTGTATAGCTGCAAAATTTTCAGGATCAACCGTCAGCTCAAGTCTTTTGATTCTGTCCTTTTTTAAAATTTCAATTGATTTCCCCAGAAGCAGACTGCCGATTCCTTTTTTTCTAAAACGTTTCTTTACATAAAATGAATGTATGAAAGCACAATCACAGTCATTCCAGTTTCTGATTAGTTCATTTACACCGACTATCTGGTCTTCTTCATCGTTCTCTGAAGAATTAAAATTTTCTACGGCAACTATTAATTTACCGTATTTTATTAAAACCGGAATAATCCACTCATTTATTCCTGAAATCCTGCCCAGATTTTCTATTTCAAGTTTTTTTATTTTTAAAATAAAATCTAAATTAAAATCTTTTATTTCTTTAATTACGATATTGCCCATAAAAATCTTAAGCTTTACCTGTTATGTTTGTTATTACGGATACTGTTTCAGGGACAAAAACAAGACTCAACTAAATTTTACAATATGTGTCAATGGTGAGGACTTAAAAATTTGTTATATTTTGAATTTTTCTTCAATTTCCGACAGCAATGATTCCTGTTTTTTCTCCATCAGCAGCCTGTCGTCATCTCTTTCATGATCATAGCCATATATATGCAGCATTCCATGGATAATTAAAAAAATCATTTCTTTAGTCAGGGTCCAGTCTTTTCCATATGTTTTAATATTTTCTTCGGCAACAGAAGGACAGATTAAAATTTCACCTACCGTCAAAAATCCGAATTCATCTTTAAAACTATCGGCATCTTCAATAAAACCAAATATTTTTTTATCATCAACATAAGAAAATGAGAGCACATCTGTTTCCTTTTCAATATTTCTGTATTTTTTGTTTATATCCCTTATCTCTTCTCTGCCTATAAAAACGACATTCAACTCGCTGCTTTCTTCTTTTTCCAATTTCTTAAACAAATAATCAGAAAAGGTTTTTATCTCATCGGTGTTTAAATCAAAATCATCCTGATTGTTGATTAAAATAACTTCCATTTTACTTTCGCTTTCTTTAAATTTTAAAAAATTATTGATTCTGCTCTGATAAAAGCTTCAAACTGTTATCCTGATATGAAATTCTTGAGTGATATATTGATATGAGCCCGTCAATCAGAGTACTTTTAATTATATTTATTTCTTTAATCGTTATCTCTGCTTCACTTAACTGCTCGTCGGCGATTTTCGATTTAATGATATCATTTACCATTTGCTCGATCTTTTTAGGTGTTATTTTTTCAATTGATCTTACTGCCGCTTCGCTTGCATCCGCAAGCATTAATATTGCTGCTTCCCTGGTTTGCGGTTTTTTGGCAGGGTATCTGAAATGCCCTTCCATCATACCGTCAGGATTTGAACTCAGAAGTCTTTCAGCTTCCATATCTTTTTGTTTCTTATAAAAATATGTAATGACGGAATTTCCATGATGCTGTGAAATTATTTCAATCACTTTTTTGGGGATTTTATTTTTTATGGCAATCTCAACCCCGTCCTTTATGTGATTTGAAATAATATTTCTGCTCATTGACGGATTTAATTTATTATGGATGTTTTCAACATTAAGCTGATTTTCATAAAAATATTCCGGCCTTTTCATTTTTCCCAGATCATGATAAAGAGCTGCTACTTTTACAAGCAGTGCATCGGCGCCAATGGCATTTGCGCTGGATTCTGCAAGATGACTTACCAGCAAGCTGTGGTTATATGTGCCTGGAGCATTGATAAGCAGCTCTTTTAAAAGCGGCTGATCCGTATGCGAAAGTTCAAGCAGCCCCATAGCAGTAACAATCCTGAATGATGATTCGATAAACGGAAGGAGCCCTATCGTAATAATTGCAGACACAACCCCATTTACTATTCCTAAAACAGTATAAAGCAAAATTGTTTTCAAATCCCCGTTTATAAGGTTTGCGGTAAAAAATAAAAAAGCCAAAAATATTGAACTGAAAAACCCGCCTCTCATAATGCTATTTCTCTGGGATACATTTGAAACCATAAAAGCTGAAAAAATTCCGCCCAGAAGATATATTAAAGACATCTGATAATCAAAATTAGCTGCTATCCCGAAATTAACTGCCAGAATCAGTGAAAGCATTATTCCGATTCTTGTATCAAAGATAATAGAGCATAACATTGAAGCCGCTATCAACGGGAAAAAGTAAATCCACATATTCAAGTGAAGTGACGACAGGATTGTAAACAGTTTCGTTAACGCAATAAATATGACTATTATCGTAGAAATAATCAGAAGTTTTTTAATATTGTTAAAAATATTTTTATTGAATTTGTAAACATAGATATAAAAAAGCAGCAAAACAACCACATTTACCAGGCTTATATACACAAATACTCTCCAGTTAAAACCTTTATTTAAAAGACCCAGTTTAGTTAAAACCAGAATATCATTTTCATTAGCTATATCTCCTTCGCTTATAACAGTCTGACCTTCGCTGATAGTGACAATATGAGGCGGAGTTTCTTCTCTTGCTTTCTTTCTTGCACTTTCCGTAGCAACCGGATCAAAAACAGCAGTGGGCTTCATATTTTTCTGAAGTATGCTCGTCACCAGAGCTTTCTCGAATGGCTCAATATTGGTATCGTCTTCAACAATTTTTGCAACTTCGATTTTTTTTGAATCGATATCATTTGGCTTGATGTTTTCTTTCATTATTACTTTTGCCAGGTCGAGTGTCTTATTCATCAGCAGATTATTTTCCTGGAAATCAAGCGAAAGTGATGTCTTCAAATTTTCATTACCGTAATCACTCCCTATCAGACTGGAGAAGTAATCAACTTTTTCTTCAACAGTTCCCATATCTTTTTTGGACACTATTTTAGCAAGCTGGAAAAAGTACCGTATCTGATATAATATGCCGTCTTTTCCGTTCAAGACATTTGTATCATAATTATAAACATCCTCAACTTCTATTTCCCTTTTATTTCTGTCTTCTTCAGTTTTTACCGTATCTTCAAACCCGATACTCTTATTTGCTTTTACCGTCCTGGGGCTTGCTTCCCCCAGTTTGATTCCCAGATCAGGGGTAAAATTATAAGAAAGAACTCCGACTATTACGGCAAAGGTTAAGACAAACAGATAAAGCCTTTGAGCGGAAATCCTCCTGAAATTAAAATATCTGTTGAAAAAGCTGCTCTGACTGTCTTTAAAACCATCCTGATTTATTATTACTTTTGCCTGATCTTTATATCTTTTTGAAAGCATGTTTTTACATTATTAATATTATGCTTATTTTATTCTTCTTTTTTTTCAGATTCTTTTGCTTTTGCCCTGTTTGCCGAATCATCTTCATAGGCTTTGTATGCATTGACTATCTTCTGGACCAGATTATGTCTTACAACATCTTCAGCGGTAAGATAAACAAATTCAATTCCAGATATTTCCTTTAAGATATTATTGACTACTACAAGTCCTGACTGTTTGCCTTCCGGAAGATCAATTTGCGTAATGTCTCCGGTAATTACAACTTTTGAACCAAAACCAAGTCTTGTAAGAAACATTTTCATCTGTTCAGGTGAAGTGTTCTGAGCTTCATCAAGAATTATAAAAGAATCATTTAATGTTCTTCCTCTCATATAAGCCAGCGGTATTACTTCAATAATATTCATTTCCATATACTGCTGGAATATTTCAACATCAAGCATTTCATATAATCCGTCATAGAGCGGTTTAAGAAAAGGATTTACTTTATCATATAAATCACCGGGAAGAAATCCCAATTTTTCACCTGCTTCAACTACAGGTTTTACCAGAACAATTCTTCCAACTTCATTAGATTTAAGAGCGCTGACAGCCATCGCAAGCGCCAGATAAGTTTTGCCTGTTCCAGCCGGACCTATACTAAAAACAATAGTATTGTTTTTTATTGCTTCGATATATCTCTTCTGTCCTTCAGTTCTTGCTTTAATCTTTTTCCCATTGTTGACAATTACATAATTATCAAATATCTCATGAGGTTTTAAGATAGATTTGCTTTCCATAATTTTTATAGAATCACCTAACTTCTGTAAATTTAATTTTTGACCCAGATTTATCTGCAGAACAAGATCATTTATAAGGCTGACTGTTTTTTCGACATCTTTTTTTTCACCGGTAATCTCCATATTATTGCCTAAAACAAATATATCAACCTCAAAATCTTTCTCTATCTGTTTTATGAATTTATCCCTCTCACCAAGAAGTTCAGCAATAAAATGATTTTTCTTCAGTTCCAGGCTTATTTTTTGTGTTATATTTACCAATTATTATTTCCTTTTTAAATAAATAGTTAATCATATTTTATTAACCGGGAGGCCAGTGAAATTTTCTTCCGCCCAGAATATGAAAGTGCAGATGTTCAACACTTTGGCCTGCGCCGTCACCGGTATTTGTTACAACTCTAAATCCTTCGTCAATTTTCATTTCTTTTGCCACTTTACTGATAACCTTAAAAATTCCTGCTATAAGTTTATCTTCAATTATATCAATTTCAAGAATTGAAGAAATATGCTGTCTAGGTATTACGAGAAGATGTACCGGGGCAATCGGGTTAATATCCTTGAATACAACAATATCGTCGTCTTCATATACTAAATCTCCGGTAATTTCCTTATTTGCAATTTTGCAGAATATGCAATCCATCTTTACCCCCCTTCCCAAAACTCATAAAATGTTTATTAACAAAATTTACAATAATTATAATGATTAAATAATAAAAAACAAAACTATATATCAACCAGGTTGCCGTAAAGCCCTTCAAGATAAACTGACTCGGTTTTAACATAAACCAGCTGCCCTGTTTTTATAACTTCCGCGTTTGTATTCAATGGAAAATATACCTTTATATAGTTTTCTGCCATACCTGATACTAAATTCCCGGCATGGTTTATTCTTTCAACTGCAACCCTCAGTATTTTTTCATTATTTGAGACAATATATTCTTCTCTTAACTTTGCTGCAAGCTTTCTTAATTTCAAGCTTCTTTCATTCTTGATATCTTCCCTTACCTGATCACTCATTAAAGCTGCAGGTGTATATTTTCTCGGAGAATATTTAAAAACATGTATTTTGCTGAAATGTATTTTCTGAGCAGCATTTAACGTATCGTTAAAATCCTCATCGCTTTCTCCGGGAAAACCCACAATAATATCAGAAGTTAATGTAATATCCGGAATCACTGTTTTGATTTTATTTATTTTCTCAAAAAAGAAACAGGCATTATAAGGTCGCTTCATATATTCAAGTATTCTATCGCTTCCGCTTTGAAGAGGAATATGCAGGTGCCTTGCAATCATCTGATTATTTTTAATTAAATTCAGAAGCTTATCCGTTATCTCGTTAATTTCAATTGAACTCAGCCTTATTCTTTTAACATTTGTCTTATTTATTATCAGCTCAATTAAAGCAGATAAATCCAAGACAGGCAACTTTATATCATTGGCTGCATAAACATCTTTATTTTTAAAATCCGCACCATATTTTCCGATATGTATCCCGGTTAATACAATTTCTTCCAAACCATTCTCCGTAGATTGATTGATCTCGGAAACGATTTTTAAAGGCGGTTCGCTTTTATATTTTTTTCTTACATAAGGCACAATGCAATATGAACATTTCTGTTCACAGCCATCCTGGATTTTTATAAATTCTCTCGTATGCTTTCCTGTTAACTTAAGATTTGGCTGCGTATCGGAATTTGCCAGGTTATAACCGTAAATTTTCTTTATTAAATTTGAAATCTCGCCTTTCTGCCCGTTTGAAAAAACATAATCAACGCCAATTTCTTTTAAAAAATGACGATTAAAATCAACAAAACACCCTGTTGTGATTATTATGGCTTCAGGATTTTGCAGCTTTATCCTTCTGATCATCTGCCTTGCCTTTTTATCGCTTATTGAAGTAACGGTGCAGGTATTGATAATTGCAAAATCAGGATTTTCTTTAAAATCAACCAGTTTAAAACCTGCTGACTCAAGTTCTCTGATTATACTATCAGACTCACTCTGATTGGTCTTGCATCCGAAAACAACCGATGTAAATCTGTTTAAATTAACTTTCTTATTTTCAGAGTCCGGTATTATTAAATCTTCAGACATAAATATTTAAAACAATAAGGTTTCTTATTAAAATTAATATTTGAAAAATACTTTAAACATCTTATATGACAATTAAAAAATGCAGACTTAGGATTATAATTATTAAAATATCTAATAGATTTCTAACAAATATTTAATTATAGATGACATAAATATGGCAGCTGTTTCAGCTTTAAGGATATTGCTTCCCAAACTGACAGATAAGGCTTTGTTTTTTGAAAGATATTCAATTTCCTTTTCCTCAAAACCACCTTCCGGCCCTATTAAAAAGCCGATCTTTAATTTTTTGTTTTTATTACCTGATCTGTCCTGCAAATCTGGTTGATCCACACTATTTTCTATACTGTCATCTGTTTTTAGATTATTTCCATCGCCGCTTATTAAATTCTTAATACTGTCTACAAAATTTATCTTTTTAATGTCTTTTGCATTTGCTTCTTCATAGGGCAGATAAAATACATCAAAATCGTCAGGTTTTATTTCAGTTATACTTATTTCCTGAAAAACTTCACATTTAAAATCTCTCTTACATTGTTTTGAAGCTTCCAGGGCTATTTTCTGCCACCTTACAAATTTTCTGTTATCCACTTTTTCATTTACAACTACTCTCCTGCTTTTAACCGGAATAATCATATCCGCTCCTATTTCAGATGCCTTTTGTATTACCAATTCCATAGAGCTCCTCTTAAGCAGGCATTGATATAAAAATATTTCAACCGGCTTTCTTTTAATCTCCGATTTTTTTAATATTTTTAATTCTGCTTTATTTTTTCTAATTTCAGCTAGTTCTGTTATATACCTGTATTTTAAATTATCGGATACTTCAACAATTTCACCTTTTTTAGCCCTCAATACCTGACCGAGATGCACCAGATCGTCTCCGGTTATTTCAATAAACTCTTCGCTTATATTATCTTCTGATACAAAAAAATAGGGATGACTCACTTTATCTTATATTGTTATGCGGTATATTATTAAGAATAATTATTGAATTAAACGCACCAGCAGTTATTATCTTCTAAAGGCTTCTTTAAGATTTGAAAAAAAAGATCTGCTGCCATCTCCGACAATTTCGCCTTTATTTTCAGCAATTTTCTTTAAAATCTCAATCTCTTCCCTTGAAAGTTTAGTAGGTATCTTTACATTAACATTTATTATATGATCGCCTCTCCTGTATCCATTAAGTTCGACCATACCCTGCGATTTTAATATGATTTTAGTGTTAGGCTGAGTTCCGGGTTCAATTATGATTTCTTCTTTACCGTCAATAGTGTCAACTTCAAATTTAGCTCC
>JAJFVM010000055.1 GCA_021371805.1 bacterium | reverse complement strand
ATTTTATGGATTTTATTGAAAAGAATACCGAAACATATGCGGAACTTACACAGAAATATAAACGATATATGGAAATCAGCAGCACTCTGAAAAGATAAGAATGTCTTTAATAAATCATGGTAGAAATATTGTTAAGAAATATATATTCTGAGATATTGGATAACGTATTGAGTAAGTATTAAATAATGAAATTTCGAAATTTTTAATGCTCGCAAAAAAATAAGTTAAATTATGCTAATCCTTATGAAATCCAGTCGGGATAATTTATTTGATTTTTTATTGTTTAAGGAATAAAATACTTAGTTAAGCTTAAAAGTTTACTTTAAGTTGACAGAAGTAATTGAAATAAATTTAGATATTATAAAAGTGATTTATAAAATAGATTATTAAAAGTTCAGAAAAGATATTTATATATTAATTATTTAAGTATTTTTAAAAGTAAAAAATTATTGATTTGAGTTGTTTCGGGTATTTTTTTTCAAAAGGGCAGTATATAATCTTCAAAAATAATTCTTAAACCACTTAATAATAAATTAGATACGATTATATCTTAAACTTCTTAAAGTATTTTTTTAAAGGTTTATTAAAATCATATTTATTAATTTATATTATGAATAATTCAAAAACAAATATTGATATTGATAAAGCATTGGATTGTGAGACTGCAGATCCAATTACGGATGAAGTCAAAATAAAACCGGACGGGGTTGCCATAGATATAAATAAGATAGATGAATCTTATAAAAAAATATTGATGGTATATCCTCAATGCCCGAACTCTTTTTGGAGTTTCAAGAATATTTTAAGGTTGTTAGGCAAAAGAGCGGCGTATCCTCCTTTTGGATTATTGACTGTTGCGGCTATGCTTCCCACGCGATGGGAAAAGAAACTTATTGACATGAATGTAGAGAAACTTAAGGATGAAGATATTGCCTGGGCAGACATGATTTTTATAAGTGCAATGATTGTTCAGAAAGAATCAGTGAAGGAAGTTATTAAGCGAATTAAAACTTTTGGCAAACCGATTACTGCCGGCGGTCCTTTATTTACCACAGGATGGGAAGAATTTACCGAAGATGTTGATTATCTTGTTTTAGGTGAGGCAGAGGAAAACCTTTATGAATTTTTAAGCGATCTGAATTCGGAAAAGGCAAAAAATATTTATGAAGTTAAGAAATTTCCCGACATCCGTAAGTCCGTAATACCTCAATGGAATTTAATAAATAAGAAATATTATAATTCGATGTGCCTTCAAATTTCACGTGGATGTCCTTTTAACTGCGAGTTTTGTGATGTCGTCAGACTTAACGGCAGACTTCCCAGAGTTAAAACTAAGAATCAGGTAATAAATGAACTGGAAGCTTTATATCAATGGGGTTGGAGAGGCGGAGTTTTCTTTGTAGATGATAATTTTATAGGCAACAAAGTTGAACTTGAAAAAGAAATTCTTCCTGCAATTATTGATTGGCAGAAGAAGAGACACCAGCCATTCCTGTTTAATACTCAGGTCTCCATTGATCTTGCCGATAAGCCTGAATTAATTAAGCTTATGGTTAAAGCAGGGATTACAACTCTTTTTATTGGCATTGAAAGCCCTGACGATAAAAGTCTCGAAGAGTGCAGCAAGTTTCAAAATAAAAATCGTGATCTGGTTTCTTCGATAAAAAAACTGCAAAATGCCGGTTTTGAAGTCCAGGGTGGTTTTATTGTGGGATTTGATAATGATAAACCTACAATATTTCAGAATCAAATTGAATTTATACAGAAGAGCGGGATTGTAACAGCTATGGTAGGGCTTTTAAATGCTTTACCAAAAACAAAACTTTATCAACGCCTCAAAGACACCGGTAGGCTTGCTAATGAATCTTCAGGGAGCAATACTGTCATAGATCTTAACTTTAAGCCCAAAATGGATAAAAATATCTTGATTGAGGGCTACAAAAATATTATGAGGACCATATATTCCCCGAAAGAATATTATCAACGCGTTAAGACTTTTTTAAAAGAATTCAAACCGCCTTTGAGAAAATCACCTAACTTCGGAATTTATCATATAAAAGCTTTATTCTCTTCACTCTGGCTTTCAGGTGTCAAATATGAGGGGCAGCGTTATTATTGGGCGCTGTTATTATGGAGCTTATTCAGACGGCCATCAACCATACCTTATGTAATAGGATCCTCAATAATAGGAATACATTTCAATAAGCTTTATGTAGATTAATTAAGCAGCAGGTTTTATCCTGTTAATTTTTCTGGAAACCAGCAGTTTTAATAAGGTTTTAATGCATAAACCTTTATGCTTGAAATGGAATTCTCCACATCCTTTATCTGGTTTTCAGACAGGTTTAATTTATTTTTAACTATTAAGGCGGTTTCATCGCCAATGATGTAATTAAGTGGAAAAACTGTTTCATCCATAATTTTTACATCTTTAAAACCGGCAGATTTATTAGAATTCAGATAATCGTCTTTAATAATTGCACCGGAAATGCAGCCCACATATGCAGGTATGTTATCCTGGATAGTTTCAGGTAATTCCTTCAATAAAACAATATCAGATACCATTATTCTTCCTCCGGGTTTTAAAACCCTGAACGCTTCCGCAAATACTCTGTCTTTGTCTGGTACAAGATTAATAACACAGTTGGAAATTATTATATCTGCAGTATTATCTGCAACAGGTAGGTTTTCAATTTCTCCCAGCCTGAATTCAATATTCTTATATTGGCTTTTATTGACATTTTCCCTGGCTTTTTCAAGCATTTCATGAGTCATATCAACGCCTATAACTTTACCTTCGGAGCCGACTTTTTCAGCAGCCAGAAAGCAGTCTATCCCTGCACCTGAACCTAAATCCAAAACAACTTCACCTTTTTTTAAGGATGCCATTGCTATGGGATTTCCGCACCCTAAACCCAGATTGGAACCTTCGGGTAAATTTGCCAGATCTTCTTCCGAATACCCGATGCCGGTGCTGATTTCCTCTGCCATATCAGTCTGACCGCAGCAGTTGGTGATTGATCCACAACCGCAGGAACTACCGCTGGCAACTTTTGCATAATTTTCTCTTACAGCTTTTTTTATGGTTTCTTCTTTCATTTTTATCATCCCATTCTTTTTATATTCAAACAATTTATAATTTATTATTACTTAAAGTTTTGAAGTTAAGTATATTGATGTATTTAAATATATAATTATTTAAAAGTCAATAAATATTTCCAGTCTTTTTCATCCGGGAAAATATTTATATATCTGATGGCTTTTCTTGGTACTGACATCATCGGAGCTACAGCTTCACGCCATCTGGCATAATGGGCGGTTCCTTTATGCGCAGCCATAGCGCTGTCATCTTTGTATACTTCTATAAGCAGGAAAGATGCAGGATCATCTTCCTGGCAAATAACATCAAATCGTAAAATTCCGGGCTCCTTAATACTATTTTGAGCGTTTTCTATGGTTGCTTTTTTAAAATCTTCTATCATATCCGGTTTAACATTTGTAAAAACATGGACTATAATCATATCCTCACCTCAAGTATTTAATATATTTTTAAATTCCAGATAATTTTTTTAAATTTATTTATAAAACTTAAACCAAAAAATTTAGCTACAAGATGATATCACTGTTATTAAACCTTAAGAAAAATCTTCTTTTTATATAAGAAATAAAGGAAAAGCCATTTTAATACAACAAGACATGTTAAAGAAAATATATCTTGTAAAGGTCCCATATAACCGATAAATCCATGTATTAATATATTAACAATAATTCCAAAATCAAAAAGTCCCTGGACAACATATATTGTAATAGCATTCATTCCTATAACAATAAAAGGGAAAGCCCATTTTTTGTACCCTTTATAATCAATCAGCCAATAAAACAAACCAAGCAAAAGAAGGCTGAATCCTGATGAAACCAGAACAAAGGAGCTGGTCCATAGGATCTTATTTACGGGAAATGAAAAATTCCATAAAAATCCAGTTGCCAGTGCAATAATTGCACTTATAATTATCCATTTAAGCTTAAAGATCTGAGGTTTATCTGATTTCAGCATCCGGCCCGTCAGGACTCCGGAAAGTGTTGTCGCTAAAGCAGGTATCGTACTTAATAATCCTTCATTATCACCGAACTTGTAATATAGCCGCCCCGGAATTACAAGACGGTCTATATAGCCGGCAAGATTTCCTTCACGTGATAAATATTCTCCAGCAATAGAGCCCGGGACAGGGACAAATCTCATAACCAGCCAATATCCTATTAATATTATTACTATAACTATTCCTATTGTCAGCGGCTGGAATTCTGAACGGACATGTAAGACAATAACTGCACAGATTAAATAACAAATTGCAATACGCTGTAAGACACCGGGCCATCTCATGGCGGCGAAATTAAAATCAAGCAGTCCGTTTATACATAATCCCAGAAAAAATAATATGAGCGTTCTGCTTATTATTCTAAGATATGCATCCTTAAAATTAATCTTATTTCCGGCATGATATTTATTAAGTGAAAATGGTATGGTAAGCCCGACAATAAAAAGAAACAAAGGGAAAATTAAATCATAAAATGTAAAACCATTCCAATTTGAATGACGAAATTGGGCTGCAAGACGTAAAGCCCAGTTGGATTTGCTAAAAGCCAGAATGGCAATTGCCAATTCCGAGCTTCCCATGATCCAGAACATGTCAAATCCTCTTAAAGCATCTATTGAAATTATTCGTCCGGAATGGGTATTTTTTTCTATAATACTCATAATCTGCTTTTCTGCAAATAAATTAGCATAACCTTAGATTGATATAATTTTTTTCAGGAAACCCTATACACAATATCTTTAATTTAGATTACTACATTCTAATAAAATCATGAACAAGAAAATACTTATTTTTTATTATCATCCGGGAATAAATCAAAGAAAGGTATAAATTAAAGTTTAGCATAACATAGACCTTAGTAATATGTATTAGTATCTTGCATTTATATAATATTTCGTGATGCTATTAACCAGACAATATGAAATAGAAAGAGTTTTAACACATGAATATATAATTTGAAAGGAAGTGTTGGGAGATAGCATTGAACAGTAATCAAGATATACAATTAATAAATAAAAAGAAAACATTATCAGGAGAAAACAATGAGTGATCTTACACAGGAGGAAGGAGACAAGGGGGAAAATATTGAGTGGCGTAATGATTCTTTTCTGGGTTACATCAATTATAACAGGTTTAGGATTACTTTTTGTAAGTTACGGGATTAGTTTATTAGAGGTTTACATCTGGTGCCAAATATATTATTATTAATTAATATGGAATATTATAAAATAAATTTAATAAGTGTGTAAATAATATTAATTAAAAAAATACTTTAATCTGTTTACTTCATATTACCCTCACATTTATTTGTTTGGTTTACAGCATTTTTTTCTGAGTTTTATTTTTATCCTTGATTAGTTTATTTGGAAAACTATTTTTTTGTCTGTACAATAATTTTTCAAAAAGGGTAATTTATAATTTCAGAGTTTTATATTCAGGAGAACGGTATTAAAAATAAAAACAAAAATATTAAAATATTAATTATTGAAAGAAATTAAAAATGAAGATTTTACTTATTTCACCAAAATACGAAAATACATTTTGGAATGTTAAAGAAGTTCTGAAAATAGTAGGAAAAAAGACTGCATATCCTCCTCTTGCACTTTTAACAATCGGTGCCATGCTTCCAAAAGAATGGGAAAAAAAGCTCGTAGATTTGAATTGTGAAAAATTAAAAGATGAACAGATCAAATGGGCAGATTATGTTTTTATAAGTGCAATAGTAGGTCAGAAAGAATCAACAAAAAAAGTAATAAATATTGTTCAGAAGATGGGAAAAATTGTTGTAGCCGGAGGTTCTGTTTTTACTACCGGATGGGAAGAGTTTTCAAATGCGGATTCAATTGTTTTAGGAGAAGCAGAGGATATATTTCCCGAACTGCTGGAAGATTTAAAAAATGGGACTCCCAAAAAACTGTATTCATGCGATAAATATCCTGATATCAAAAAAACTCCGATACCGGATTGGAATCTGGTAAGGCTTTCAAATTATAATTCCGTGTGCATACAGCTTTCAAGAGGCTGCCCTTTTAATTGTGAATTTTGTGATGTTGTTCATCTTAATGGCAGAATTCCCCGTACAAAAAGCAAAAAACAAATTATTGCGGAACTTGACTCATTATACAATTTGGGCTGGTATGGCGGAGTTTTTTTTGTAGATGATAATTTTATCGGAAATAAAGCTATTCTTAAAAAAGAATATCTTCCCGCAATAATAGAATGGCAGCAGAAAAGAAAATATCCTTTTACGCTTAGCACCCAGGTTTCAATTAATCTTGCCGATGATTCAGAATTGATGAAACTAATGATAAATGCTGGATTTTCCACTGTTTTCATAGGCATAGAAACACCTGATCCTGACGGACTTGAAGAATGCGGTAAATTTCAAAATAAAAACAGAAATCTGGTTAAATCCGTAAAGAAAATTCAAAATGCGGGTTTTGAAGTTAATGCCGGGTTCATATTGGGTTTTGACAGTGACAAAGCAAGTATTTTTCAAAACCAGATAGAGTTTATCCAGAAGAGTGGAATTGTAACAGCTATGGTGGGACTGCTTAATGTATCTCCTAAAACCAGACTTTATGAAAGATTAAAGAAAACCAATAGATTAATTGAAAAAAAACCAGGCAATGAAAATGAGCTGTCAGTATTGAATTTTATTCCAAAAATGGATCCGGATGAACTTATTGAAGGATATAGCAAAGTAATAACAACCATATATTCACCGGAATATTTTTACAAAAGAGTAAAAACATTTTTAACAGAATTTCAACCCACTAAATTAAAAACGCCGAAAATTCGATTTTATTATATCAGGGCTTTGTTTTCTTCAATTTTTTTGCTTGGACTTATTAAGAGCGGTAGACATTATTACTGGAATTTGTTTTTCTGGAGTCTTTTTAATAAACCCGGGCTTTTCCCTTATGCTGTAGGTTTACCTCTCGGATTATTGCATTTTAGAAAACTGGCGTGGGTTCAGCAATATTACTCATACTACCGGAACATTTAAATATCTGCGCGATTTACAATATATTTATTTCTGATATTTTGTTTAAGATATTTATGATAGTAGTTCTCCAACAAAAAATGGATATATGTTTATTATTCCAACAAGCACCTGCTTTATATAATATAGTATTACAGTAATAGCAATCGGATGGGCAACTGCTTTTATATATGAAAAATGTTTTATCATTTTAGACATTTTTAATAGTGATTATTGTTTTAAAATAATTTTTATTACAATATTATTGTCTATATGAAGATATTATTAATTAGTGATAGCGTAGTCGAGCATATTTACAGCAGCTCAATTTCGGAAAGAATGAAAGATATTGATTTTGTGATCTCATGCGGAGATGTACCTAATTATTATCTTGAATTTATCGTTACCATGCTTAATAAACCTCTCTTTTATGTAAGAGGCAATCACTGTACAGAAGGGATTTACAATGAATCAGGACTGAAATCCAATCTACCAGAGGGATGCATAAATATTGACCAGAAAGTTGTAGAATATAAAAATGTAATCATTATGGGGCTGGAAGGTTCGATGAGATACAGTGGCGGAGAATGCCAATATACGGAGACTCAAATGTCACACAAAATCAATAGACTGAAGCCGAAGCTTTATTTAAACAAACTATTTAAAAAAAGATATATTGACATATTGGTTACGCATGCTCCTCCTTATAAGATACATGACCAGGAAGATATCTGCCACAGAGGTTTCAAATCATTTAATAATTTCATAGAAAAGTTTAACCCCAAATATTTAGTACACGGACATATTCACGTCTATGGTACAAAAAATAATTGGATTACCGAAGTAAACGGCACAAAGATTATAAATGCATATGGCTACAAAGTTATTGAAATATAATTTTTAAGATTTTTTTAAGAATCAGATTATTTTATAAAACATTAGCGAAAAAAAATATGAAAGAAGAACCAATAAAAGATTATGGTAATTCAAATCAGGCTTTTGAGAGTGCAAGGTTTGTATCCCTGCTTAAGAACCTTAAATATTTTCTGATCGGAAGAAATAATGAACTTTTATCATTTGAACAAATAAAAGAAGGATTCGGGCTTTATAAACAGTCATATCTTGGAGTCCAGGCTGTTCCGGTGGAAAATATAGTCGGAAGTTTTGACAGATATAAAGATTTTGACAAATATTTCCTTCCTAAAAAAAATCATCTTCAGCGCCGATGGGCACATATTCATAACCTGATAGCCAGGGATATCATATTACCGCCGGTATTACTATACAAAGTAAGCGAAATATATTTCGTTGTCGATGGTAATCACAGAGTGAGCGTTTCAAAAAAGATGGGGATCAAATTTATTGACGCGGAAGTCGTGGAATTTTTTACGGATGCAACTATTACAAGCGATATGGATCCAAAAGACATATTCATTCAAATTGAAAGAGAAAAGTTTCTTAATGTTACCGGGCTAAAGAAAAACAGGCCTGATATTAAAACCAGAATTACTTCACCTGGACAGTATGATTTTTTACTGGGCCAGATTAATAAACTCATGGTTCAACTAAAC
>JAJFVM010000007.1 GCA_021371805.1 bacterium | reverse complement strand
TGTTGTTTGTTTTATTAAAACTCCAAACATTTGTTCATATATTTTCATTACTTTTTATTTTAGCAAAAATTGAGATATTCCATTTTTATTTTGGTTTTCATTTTTTTTAAAATATTTTTTTTAAGTTTTATACAGGTGTTGAAAAATATGTTAATAACTTTGAAAAACACGACTATTCCGCCTGTCATTTAATTAATTTAATTCTGTAAATTTATTTATTTTTATGTTAACTTTTTATTAATTTCTTTTATTTTACACTGTAAAGAATTTTATTTCTCTGGAAAGTTTATTTTATTTTGCTAATGTTTTCATGTTTATTTTTTCAAATTTTTTATTTATTATCTTTTTATAATTATTTTTCAAATGCTTAACAAAGACATGGCGGCAGAAACAGCTCTTAATTCTGAAAACAGTCCCTACTGTTTTCCTATTTTTGTAAGAATTGCTGTTTATGACAATTTTACAAGCATTCCCCGCATCATAGATCTTCGCCATGACTCTATAAATGATTTTATAAATGTTACTACGGAAAAAATTTATAATATTTCTCATGAACAGGGCGGTAAAATTCCATATACTATTATCAAGGAAATTGTTGAAAACTTAATTCATGCCCGGTTTACTGAAATTATCGTCACTATCCTTAATAATGGCAACGAGATAATGATATCTGACCAGGGTCCGGGTATATCCGATAAGGAAAAAGCCATGCTTCCCGGTTTTACTTCCGCAACAAGAGAAATGAAAAAATTCATAAGAGGTGTCGGATCCGGACTCCCCATAGTTAAGGAAACCATAAGATTTTCCGGCGGCTCTATTGACATAAGGGACAATATGAACAAGGGTACCGTGGTAATATTAAAAATTAATGGTGATGAAAACAAGAATGATAATTTTAATATCAGCATTAAATCCTTTAATAATAAAGAGCCTGATTCTTCAGAGGTAACTGATGACAAAAACACTCATCTTAAAAGTATTGATCCTGAAGAAGTTTCAAATCCTGTTTCGCCTGAACATATAACAAAAAATACTGACACAGCAGGCTCTTTAAAAAATCCTTATGTCCCCGATGAGTTTGTGTCTGTCAAGCTATCGTTAAGACAGATTAAAATACTTTTCCTTACGCTGGAACTTGAGGAATCCGGACCTTCCGTTATTTCCAAGGAGCTTGGATTTAGTCTTTCCACTTCTTTCAGGGAACTTTCATATCTTGAAAAGGAAGGATTTTTAAAAAATTTTTCCTCCGGGAAGAAAAGGCTATCAAAAAAAGGTTTTAAATATCTTGAATATTATTCAAATAATTTCTAATATTTATCCATGGAAGAAAACATAAACGATATATGGGCTATTATCTTATCTGATATTAAGAATTCTGTTAATACGCCTACTTATAAAACATGGTTTGAAAATATAGTTCCGATTTCTTTAAAAAAAAACACTTTGACCATTTCTGTCTCAAGTGATTTTGCTAAAGAATGGTTTGAAACCAGATACAATAAAATTCTCAGTGATTCCATCGATAAATCCTTAAACCAGAGTTGCAAAATAAAAATAATAGTTGATCCTGAGATTTCAAAAAAAGTGCTTCCCGAAAATTTATCTGATGAGCTATCTAAAATTTCTAAAACAAATAAAGTTCAAAAGCATGCTTACAATAAGCAACGTGCACAGGAATTCAATAACAAATATACCTTTGATACCTTCATAATAGGCAGAAACAATGAGTTTGCATGTAATGCGGCAGTCGCTATCTGCGAAAATCCCGGTAAGGCATACAATCCTCTTTTTATTTACGGAGGTGTCGGACTTGGAAAGACACATCTTCTTCATGCAATTGGCCAATACACTCTTCAGCTGTTTCCTGATATGAAAGTCAAATATGTTTCCGCTGAACAATTCCTGACTGATTTTATTAACGCCATTCGTGATAAGAATATGATGACTTTTAAAGAAAATTACAGAAATAATGACGTTCTTCTTATTGATGATATCCATTTCCTTGAACAGAAGGAAGCAAGTCAGGAAGAATTTTTTCACACATTTAATGCCCTGCATAACACTAACAGACAAATAGTTATAACAAGCGATAGAGCTCCAAAAGATATTTCTTCTCTTGAAGACAGGCTTCGTTCACGTTTCGAATGGGGTCTTGTTACGGATATTACTCAACCCGATCTGGAAACCAGAATCGCGATTCTTAAAAAATACTGCACCCGTGAAAAAGTCTCGATGACTATTACCGACGATATTTTTAATTTGATTGCCGCAAATTTTGCTTCCAATATTCGTGAACTGGAGGGAGCATTAACCCGTGTAGTTGCCTTTGCTTCTTTAACCAACACCAAACCCGATATTGATAAAGCCAGAGAAGTTTTAAAGGATATTCTGCCAGAAGATAAAGAGGTTCAAATAAGTCCTACGCGAATTCTAAAAGAGGTTTCAAAGTATCTTTCTGTTTCCGTAAACGATATAACAAGCTCTAAAAGGAGCCAGCTGATATCCCATGCAAGACATGTTGCCATGTATTTAATCCGCGAGCTTACAAACGCCTCTCTTCCAAAAATAGGCAAGGATTGCGGCAACAGAGATCATCCGACTGTAATTTATGCCATAAATAAGATCTCATTAATGATTAAAAGTGACAGATCTGTCTATGATGAGGTTCAGGAATTAACAAACAGAATTAAGAATGGTGTTTAAAGTGCTGTTAATAAAATGTTCATGTTTTTTAATTCAATATTGACATATGCTTAATTGATTTTTTTAATTGTTTATAATTTTTTTTTATTAAATTTTATTTTAATTTGTTTTGTTTTATATACATAAATTATTGTTTTTTTAAACATTGTTTTTTTTAATTTTCACTTATTTTGGTGCATGTTTGTTTTTTATATACAATTTAAACAATTATAATAACTAAAGAAGCTATTACTTTTTTAAAATATATTAATATAAATAATTGATATAATATAATAAATATTATTTGCTGTTGCAGGAGTTTTAAATATAAATTTTTTATTTATATTTAATATATTTACATAATATTAAAACTTATGTTTTTAAAGGGGTTATTATGAAATTTCAAACCACCCGAAACGAGCTGTTAAATAAGCTGAATTTTGCAAGCAGGATAGCTACATCAAAAAGCCTTATTTCTGCTTTAAGCGGTATATTGCTGGAGGCAAGTGATAAATTATATATACACAGCACAGATCTTGAAACAAGCATCAAATCAAGCCTCGGGGTAAACATACTGGAGCAAGGGAGGGCCGTTGTTCCTGCCAAAGTTTTTATAAACATATTAAGAAGCTTCCCGGAATCCAAAATCACCGTGGAGCTTGATATAAATACCAATCAGCTTAAAGTTCAATGCGATAAAAGTATTTTTTATCTTAATACGTTTGCAATAGATGAATATCCTGAGTTCCCTAAAGTTTCCGATAAAATAAAATTTTCGATTGATTTTGATGTGTTTAAAAAATTATTAAACAAAACAATAAAAGCTGCTTCTACCGAAGAAAGCAGAGCGATTCTTACAGGCGTTTTAATTGAAATTGAAAAAAGACAAGGCAGCGAGGGAGAGGATAAAGGCAAAACAAGCTTTATAAAAATGGTGGGAACAGACAGTTATAGACTGGCTTACGTCGAGGAAGCAATTGACTATAACGGCGATCCTATAAAAGTTGTAGTACCCTCAAAAGTTCTTGACAATATAATTAAAAGTGATTTCAACGGTAAGATAATAGATTTAAATATTGAAGAGAATCAGATAAGCTTTATCTTAAAGGATAACGAAGAGTCCAGCACAATGATTATATCAAGGCTTCTTTCAGGAAAATTTCCTGAGTATAACCAGCTGATACCGAAAGAATTTAAACACAATATTATTTTAAGCAAAGAAAAGGTTCTTGAAGTTATAAGAAGGATATCGTCGATTTCGCAAGACAACATTCCTGTTAAAATTGAACTGTCAAACGGCAAAATGGCCGCATCAATGAATATCAAGGAAGTGGGAAGCTCCAGTGAAGAATTTGAGATATCTTATGGTGAAGAAAAAATAGATATTGCTTTTAATCCCGCATATTTTATTGATGGCGTTTCAATGATCGATGCCGAAAATCTTTTATTTTCAATAGAGGAGTCTTTGAAACCGGTATTGATAAAACACGTTAACAGCAACAACCTTATATATCTGTTGATGCCTATAAGAATTTCATGATAGTTAAAAAATTTTAGTATAAGTTTTTAAACAGACAGTTAAAAATTCTTTTATTTTCCTCAAAAAATTATATTATTTATCTGTTGTTTTAATGCTTGTTTTTATTTTCAGGAGCTTATTTTATGGAAAAAACTTTTTTTTTAAAAATCAGTATTATCGGAGCCGGACGTTTGGGGCTTACCCTGGCATACAGCATCATTAAAAAAGACAACCCGGCTGTGTCGGTTGTTTCTGTTTCAAGCCGCAGCGATAAGTCTTTAGACACTGCTAAAGAAATATTATTCAAACAAGATTCAAACATTTTATTTACAAAGAATAACCTGCTTGCAGCAAGTGTTTCAAACTGCATATTCATATGCACTCCGGATGACGAAATTGAAAATGCCTGCCGGAGTATTTTTGAGGAAGGTAAAAATGCCGATACGGAAAATTACGAATGTCTATCCAGGGGCTCTTTTCGAAAAAATCATGCCAAAACTTACGCTTTTAATCCGGAAGACATGACCGTAATCCATTTCAGCGGTTCCAAAAAGACGGATATTTTGATTTCAGCAGAAGAAAAAGGTGCATCTGTTGCATGCATGCATCCTTTAAAATCGTTTGCATCTGTTTTGGAATCCGCAAAAACTCTGGATAATACACTGTATGGCGTAACATATGACCCTGCGGATAAAAGAATCCAAAAAACAATTGATATTTTAGCAGACTTTTTAAAAGGCAGAACCATATTTGTTGACAATGACAAAAAGACCTTATATCATGCCTGTGCATGCATAGCTTCAAACTATTTGGTGAGCCTTATGGATTTTGCAGTCGGGGTAGGAAAGGAAATCGGACTTAATCCGGAAGCTTTTTTAAGCGGTATATTAAATCTTTCCGAAGGCACTATGGCCAACATAAAGAAATTTGGGACAAAAAAAGCTTTAACCGGACCTATCGCAAGAGGAGATCTAAGCACCATACAGGAGCATGTAAAAAGTTTAAAAAACTTAAAAACAAGGCAGTTTATGGAAATATACGGGATTATGGGCAAAAAAACGGCAGAAATAGCCTTTGAAAATAAATGGATTGATGATAAAACTTATAAAAAGCTGCTTTATGTTTTAAAAGATTAAAACCAATTTATAAAAATTATTCGGAGTCAACTAAAATGGATAACAAAAAAGTTACGATCAATACACTTTCAGAAATGAAGGCCAACGGTGAAAAAATAACAATGCTGACATGCTATGATTATCTTATGTCCGTATTGCTTGACAATGCAGGAATAGACATGATGCTGGTAGGGGATTCGGTCGGAAATGTTTTGCTCGGATATGAAAACACACTGCCTGTTACAATGGATGAAATGATACATCATTGCAAAACCGTAACCAGAGGAGCCAAAAGGGCTTTTATAGTAGGGGATATGCCGTTTATGTCCTATCAGGTAAGCATCGAAGAAGCCGTAAGAAATGCAGGAAGATTTATAAAGGAAGCAAATGTTCAGGCTGTTAAACTTGAGGGCGGCCAGGAAATCCTTGAAACAATTAAAAAGCTTGTATCAATAGGAATACCTGTTATGGGTCATCTGGGCCTTACACCTCAATCGCTTAATGTTTTCGGAGGCTATGGACTGAGAGGAGGAAGCCAGGAAGAATCCGCAAAAATTTTAAACGACGCTAAAGAACTTGAAGAAGCAGGTGCTTTTTCAATTGTTCTTGAAAAAATTCCGGCAAATCTGGCAAGACAGATTACATTAAATCTGAAGATCCCTACAATAGGCATAGGGGCAGGAGTAAATTGCGATGGCCAGGTGCTGGTTACCCACGACATGCTTGGTATGTTTGAAAAATTTACACCGAAATTTGCAAAAAAATATGCTGAAATAGGTAAAGAAATGAAACAGTGTTTCAAGGATTACATAGATGAGGTAAAAAGCCAGAAATTTCCTTCGGAGGAGCATTCATATTAAATGAAGGTAATAAATTTAAAATCGGAAATGAAGGCGGTTTCGGATAGATTAAAGAAAGACGGAAAATCAATAGGGCTTGTTCCGACAATGGGTTATTTGCATGACGGGCATATTTCTTTAATCAAACAGTCAAAACGGAGCTGCGATGTTACGGTTTTAAGTATATTTGTAAATCCGGCACAATTCGGGCCAAATGAGGATTTCAATAAATATCCAAGAGATTTTGAAGCGGACAGCAAAATTGCCGCTAAAGAGAGGGTAGATTTTATTTTTGCCCCGGATGAAACAGAGATGTATCATGAAAACCATCTTACTTATGTAAATGTTGATAAGCTGGACAGAATTATGTGCGGGAAGTCAAGGCCAATTCATTTTAAAGGAGTATGTACCGTAGTATTAAAATTATTTAATATAGTAAATCCCGATAAAGCATTTTTTGGTAAAAAAGATTTTCAGCAGCTTGCAATCATTAAAAAAATGGTTAAAGATCTCGATGTTTTGGTTGAGATAATTGATTGCGATACGGTAAGAGAGCCCGATGGACTTGCTTTAAGTTCAAGAAACAAGTATTTATCGACAGAAGAAAGAAAAAATGCAGCAATCTTATACAAATCAATCCTTTTTGCAGAAAATGAAATTAAAACCGGACAAACACAAATAAGTGCAATAAGAAGAAAATGTATGGAAATGCTCTCCTTAAATAAGTTTATAAAAAAAATAGATTATTTTGATATAAGAAATCCTGAAAATCTTAAAGAAATAAAAAAAATAGATAGCGGTACCGAAAAACTGCTCATAGCATCAGCTGTTTATATCGGGACAACAAGACTGATTGATAATAAAGTTGTTTTATTATAAATTTAAATTGTCTTTATTTTCTGATCTAGTAAAATCAGACTTTAACTTTTTAATATTTTTTATAAGGACTTAAGTTGTTAATAAGCTTACTTAAAAGTAAAATACACAGGGCTACGGTTACAGATGCAAGGGTGGATTATGTCGGCAGTATTACAATTGACAAATCTTTAATGGAAGAAGCAGGAATTAAACAATACGAAAAGGTTCTTGTAGCCAGTGTTGACAGCGGAGAAAGACTTGAAACCTATGTTATCGAAGGAAAAAGCGGAAGCGGTGAAATCTGCTTAAATGGCGCTGCAGCTAAAATAATAAAAAAAGCGGAGAAAATAATAATAATGGCTTTCTGTTTTTTAACTGAGGAAGAAGCGCTGAATTTTCACCCCAGGATTATTCATGTCGATGAAAAAAATCATATCATTAAGGGCATCTTAACTACTGAGAACAATGAAGATTGCTAGAAGTAAAATAATCCAGCTTTTTCTGACTGCAGTAATCATTATAGTATTTCAAATGCCGATAGTTTCATGCCAGCTTAAAAACCCTGTAGCCAAATACATAAGCAGCGAAACACAAACGGGGGAAGATGAATCATCCGGTTTAAGCAGCAGCTCAACAACAAAAGAAGAAGAGTTCTCCGACGAGGAAAAGGAAAATAAGCTTGTTTATTTTGACTATAAGAAAATAAAAACGGAGAGCACTTATTCAATAGGAGTTAAAATAAAAAATTGCAATCTGGTGCTGGATTATTTTGGAAATCTAATCCTGTTTGGGGAAATTGAAAACCTGTCAAGCTACAATAAAACAAGTATTGAGCTTACTTTTGATTTTTATGACAAGAAGGGTGAAATTATATTTACAGACAAACTGCCTGTAAATATAAACTATTTAAGGATTTCTTCCAAGCTGCCTTTCAGTTATATTATCAAGGATACAGATAAATATATAGATATAAGCAAGATAAAAATCGGTATCAATTATAAAGATTATTATAAACTTCTTGAAGGAAATGCCGTTGTAAGAAAAGAAACATTTTATTATAAGGACGATATTCTTCATATTGACGGGAAAATAATAAATATAGGTGAAAGCAAGATCGGGAATTTAACACTCTTTGCGACATTTTATAATAACAGGGACGGGGTGGTTTTTATAAAGAAATGCTATCTGCCAAAGCAGGAATTATTGGCACAGGAACAGGAAGATTTCAGCCTTGAAGTCCTTTTAAGTAAATATACCCCGGATTTCACTCATTATAATTTTGAAGTATTTTTTGAAGACTCTGTAAAAATGCCGTAAAATTGATTTTTAGATAAAAAATATTTATTTGGAAATAAAAAAAATAAGAAATTTTATGAAAAAAACAAGGTTTAATAACAGCAGGTTTTATTTAACATCTGCATTAATATTAATAATCATTCTTATGATGTTTGCAAACATAGCATGTGCAAAATCAGATAATGGGGCAGTGGCTGAAAATCAGACAAACACCAATAGCACCGATTATCAGCAGACCGATAGCGGGACCGGCACTACAGTTAACGAAGCAGAAGAAACAACATCTGTTACAATCTGGGATAGCTGTGAACCAAAAGAGCGGATTTTTTTAATGGAAAGCATAAACAATTTTATAAAATTAAACCCTGAAATCAACATAAACATAAAACATTTTAGAAATGAGGACGAGCTTGACGATGTCTTCAGCGCATCAAGTCTTGCAGGAGCAGGACCGGAATTAATCCTTGCCGGATTCGACTCGATGCAAAAGCTGGCTAAAGAAAACGTTATTAAAAACCTGACGGACGAAATTGATTATAATATTTTTATTCCGGGGCTTGTGGAAATAAGCAATTTCAGTGAAAAAAAATACATAATACCTTTCAGCAGCTCTGATTTTTTAATTTTATATTATAACAAAGACATTATCAGCGAAATCCCGGCAACTTTTGATGAGATAGTAGCAATTTCAAAGGAAAGCCTGAGCGCTAAAGATCCGAAATACGGAATTTTATTAAATGCTGCCGATCCCGAATGGGCAATTCCTTTTGTCGGAGAGTATCTGGACTGGATATATGATTATGATTCCGGCGTAATTAATTTAAATTCAGCTGCGATGGAAAATACTTTGAATTTTATAAATAATCTTTATAATGTTGATAAAATTATTCCGGAGAATTCCGGATATGAAGATATGAATAATCTTTTTAAGAGTGGCAAAGCCGCAATGATTATTAATGATGTTTCTGCAGTTAGTGAATACAGGGATGCGGGATTAAATTTTGGTACTGCAAAAATACCAAGAAATGCAGATGGTTCTACTAATCCGACACCTATGATTTCGGGTCTTGGATTCATGGTTAATAATAATTGTTCCAGCAAATCTTTTGAAGTAGTAAAAAATTTTATAAATTATATGGTTTCAAAAGAGGTGCAAACAAGCTGGACCCTTAATACTTCATCGTTTCCTTCGATACTTGATCTGGAAAAAGACAAATTATTAAATAATGATATTATTTATAATATATTGCTGCAGGCAAAAATATGCAGGGGGAAGCCACAGGAAGATGATTTAAGGTTAATAACGGATGTAATGAAATTAAGTATAGAAAGTGTTATCGCCGGAGATATAACACCGGAATATGCAAAGGATAAAATGCAGGAAGATATAATCAAGCTGAAGTCTGGTGAAATCAAAGTGGAAGATTACACCTCAACAACCACATCAAAATAAAAATTTACCGGTAAAGAAAATTTTGCATCTGCAGCCAAAAACCAGCTTTGTTCTGATATAATGTCTTGATACTAGGTAATTTTTATAAAACAATACTTTTTACTTTATGAGAGACAGGCAATTTAGAGGTGCATATTATTAAAACAATTTTAAGAATTTTTATGTTTTTTAATAAAAGGGGAATAAAAATATGTATGATGATGAGCATGAAAGTATAAAACCCGTATTCCTTAAAGGATGCGGTATCATAATAGCAATAATCGTTCTTTTAATCGTAGGTTTTTTATTTACGCTTGGCATTTTATCTGTCGTAAATAAAGTATCTCCCGCAGATTTACTTAAAGGAGTAAATAATCAGACGGGGCAAACAACAACTTCTGAAAAATTAAACGAGTCGGAAGTGACAAAGGATGAAAAACCCAAGCTTGAAGAAAAAAAGGACAGCAGCAGCGTATCTCTGCAGGCCTTTAATGATTCCATCACCAAACTTGTTGAAAATGTCACTCCTTCTGTAGTAAATATTCAGGTAAAAATCACAGATCAAAACGGCTTATCAAGTGAAGGAGTCGGTTCCGGAGTAATATATTCGGAGGACGGATTAATAATCACCAATGATCATGTCGTAGGAGCAGCTGAAGAGATAATAGTTAAAACATTTGACGGCAAAGAATACAACGCAGAATTGGTTGGTTCAAATGGAGATACAGATATTGCTGTTGTAAAAATTAATGCAGGTAATTTAAAGAAAGCAAGCTTTACTTCAATTAAGAATGTAAAAGTCGGGGAAATTGTAATAGCAGTGGGAAGTCCTTTTGCAATCGAACAGACAGTTACAATGGGAGTGGTAAGCGCAAAAGGCAGAGAAATAGCAATTTCAAGCGATATGCTTCCAATGGTTGATTTAATTCAGACAGATACTGCAATAAATCCGGGAAACAGCGGCGGTCCTTTGATTAATGTAAGCGGACAGGTTATTGGAATAAATACCATAATTTATTCTCCAAGCGGCACGAACGCAGGAATCGGATTTGCCATACCAAGTGATACCGCTGTAAATATTGCCAACCAGATTATTAAATTTGGAAAAGCCAGGATTCCTTATATGGGGATTGAGATGGGTCAGAATACCACAGATATCTCCGGAGTTTTAATTTCCTCTGTTCTGACAGGCTCTCCTGCAGATATTGCCGGATTAAAGGCAAATGATATTTTAACAAAATTTGATGGAGAACCGGTAAGAACAAATTTCGAGATTTTTGCACAGATATTAAGACACAACGTAGGAGATACGGTTCCCATAGAGATATATCGCCAGAACAGCTATATTACGTTAAACATC
>JAJFVM010000237.1 GCA_021371805.1 bacterium | reverse complement strand
TACTGGCTAAAGGCAACAGTCTTCTTAAATAAAGAGCATTATTAGAATTCTGTGCATTATTTTAATGGAATTACGTTCCTTTTAAAATACCTTTTTGGTTTTATATTAACAGGCTGATTATCAGTATATAAAAATATTAATTTTTTAATTAAAAAAAATCAAAAGTATTTTAGATTAGTTTATAATAAAAACATGAAAAAAGTATATGCCGGTCTTACAAAAATATTCATTGTTGTATTTGTCGTTCTTATAATGATCTGTGCGCCTCTTTTAACAGCTTGCGGAATACATAAATTGGAAATTCCCGAAAGTTCTGTCTATGAAGAGCCGGGTTTATCGACGGAAACATCGGATAACAGAGATGCATTAACCGGCAGAGAAAGCATTTCAACCGTTAAAAATGAAGAAGACACTAAAATTATCAAGTATGTCAACCTCTTTAAATATTCGGGCGAATATAACTGCAATATTGTTTTCAGCAACAGGAATGAGATAGATACACTTAGTGTTTATGTTCCGACACCTGCCGAGTGGGATTCCCAAAGGGAAATTAATCTTATGACTTATACCGAAAATGGAAAAGTGTTGGAAGACGAAAACGGGAACAGGTATATCAGCTATGATAAATCTGAATTGAAAGACAATAAATTGGATTTGACTCAGAGCTTTACGTTTACATGTTATGAAACAAACACAAACTTAAGCAGACTCGAAGATATTCCCGAATATAATGCGCACTCCGATTTATACTTAAAATATACTAAAAATGAAAATTACCTTGAGAAGGATTTTTTCAAAAAAATTGCCCCCGAAATAATCGGAAATGAAAAAAATAAATTAAAGCAGATAAGAATGATTTATGATTATGTTATAAATAATCTTACTTACAGGAATACAGATTTTCAGGGAGCAAAATTTGCTTATCAAACCAGAGGAGGAGAATGCGGAGAATATTCTGCTTTGTTTGTTGCATTGTTAAGATCAATCGGAGTGCCTGCAAGGCCCGTTTCCGGGTTTTGGGCTGATCCCAAATACGGTAAGACTCATGTATGGGCTGAATTTTATGTTCAGGATATCGGGTGGATTCCTGTAGATCCGACTCTTGGACAGCAAAGTGATCAAAACAGGCAATACTATTTTGGCAATCTTGATAACTGCCGACTGATAATGTCAAAGAACTTTAATATAAAATTGGGCAGCAATGTTGCCGGTTTGTTTCAGGTCGGGGCATACTGGTGGTATGGTTCAGGACAGGATCCCGAATTTAATTTTAGCTACAAGATGAAATAAAAAATATGTCGATCTTTTTAGAGGGACACCTCTTCTTATGCAGATTATTTTTACTTATTATGCATTGCTTTATGTTGGCATAAATTTTCCGGCTCCGTTTACCATGCTTGTTGTAACTCATGAGATGGGATTTGCAAAGAAAGTGGGCTCCCATGTAATATTTATGGATGAAGGACTTATACTTGAAGAAGGTCTTGCTGCAGATATTTTTGAAAATCCCAGGCATCCGAGAACAAAAGCTTTTCTTGATGCATTCCTGCACTGATTACTGTTTTACTTATATGGTTTTTATAAAAAAACCGAACTTTTATTATTATTTCTTCACCTTAGCCTTCATATAATTTATACTGTCTGTATGAAAAATTTTAAAAGAATATTTGTAATAATCTTAACAGCTTCTTTAATTCTAGCTTTAGTATCATGCAAACCAAATTCTAACAATTTGGATGAGGATTCTTCAGGCCAGGGTACTTCTGATGGCAGCCTGCAATCGTCAGGAGATTCCCAGAATATTATTCTTAAAAATCCCAAAGCAAGCATTGTATCAACCTTAAAGATCACAGGCCAGGCAATAGACCTTAAAGTTTCAGGAGACTATCTATATCTGACAAATGATCTTGGTTACCTGTATATAGTAGAAATCAAGGATAAAACCAATCCGAAGGTTATTGGAAAATGTGCAGGAATTGATGCTGCAAATATTGTTTTTATCGAAAATGATTACGTATATATTTCTTATTCAAAATATGATATTGAAAGCCCGGAACTCAAGGTTGATTACGGATTTAAGATTATAGATATAAAAAATAAAGAGCAGCCTGAAGTTATAGGTGATTGGGGAAGCCAGAGTACAGGAACAGATAAATCGGTTCACGGTATATATATTAAAGACGATTATGTGTTTCTTACGATTGTTTCTTTAGATGAAAAGAAAAGTACAAGCATTTTTCAGATAGTTGATATAAGTAAAAAAAATAAACCAGTTTCTGTCGGCTCATTTAATCTTGACGGTTCTGCAAATGCTGTCTGGACAGCAGGTGATTATGCCTTTTTAAATTTAATAGTTTATGAATCTGCCGCAGGTGATTCAAGCCAGAATTTAAAAGATTTAAAGAGTAAAAGTTATCTGGTTGTGGCAGATATCAAAAATAAAAAAAATCCGAAGGTTACGGGAAGATGTGAAGTTCCGACAGAATCATGGGGGTTATTTGCCGATGAAAACAATGCTTATCTATCAAGCAATAATTATGATTCTGAGACTAAAAAATATCACGACAGTTTTTTGCAAATAGTCGGCTTAAAGGATAAATCAAAACCTGCACTGCTGGGAAGTTGTAAAATAAAAGGCGGAGCATGGGAAGTTGATTTCAAGGATGATTATTTGTTTGTGTCTGATCTTGAAGGCGGATTTAGCATAATTGATGTTAAAGATAAGGCAAATCCGAAAATAGCTGATTCCTTAAAAACAAAAGGTGCAAGTTATGATGTGGAAGTAAACGATAAT
>JAJFVM010000198.1 GCA_021371805.1 bacterium | reverse complement strand
GTTTATTAAAAAAGGACTGTCACCGTTTTCCGAAGCCATGCGGCACTCGGGAATATGGTTTACTATTTCCATTGCTTCATCAAGCATGATGTTGTTTTTTAATAAAAAAAGATCTTCAAAGAATTTTTGAATTATATTATCAATTGGAGTATGTACGCACATCAGCGGGATATTTAACAGTCTGGAAGCATTTTCGGTTCCTAGCTGATTTCCTTTGACTTCAATCGATTCTTCCCAAACAAGTTTTTCATGCAGCTTTTTGGCAGTTTCCGGATTTACACCTGCTTTGATCCAATTTTCTCTTTGTATTTCTATTACTTCAGGTATCATATAGTACCCTTTACCAACCGGATGATGTGCTAATATCCCGTCTATATCAAAGCCGCTCTTTATCAGTTCCTTAGCCAGAAGAACTTCTGATATACTGACATCAATGGATATAAAAAGATTCTTTATTTCCTTTTTATCGTAACCGTTAATTATCAGTGAATCAGGATAAGAAAATTTTTCTATTTTATTATTAATTTTACTGCCGGAATTATTCCTTATATCGCTTTTTTCACCAAATTCCAATGCATATTTAAAAATATCAATCCAGAGCATATTTTATTTCTTTAATTAATTTTTTAAAATCGGGAACCTGCGATTTTAATTTTTTAATCTCTTTTTCTATTATGTTGATTCTCTCTATTGAAAATTTTAAATTATTTTTAACACTATTGCTATTTGTTCCGCAGTCTGTTTTTTTAGCATCAACGCATGAGTTTAAATTTATGTTTTCAAAGAAATCCTTTCCGAAAAACGGGCTGTAATTTTTTAAAGTTTTCAAATCCAGATCATATAAATTTATACTTTTTTCAATGCAGTATTTGACAATTTTTCCTGTTATGTTATGTGAATTTCTGAATGTTTCTCCTTTTCTTACAAGATAATCTGCAATATCGGTTGCTTCCAGAAATCCATCTTTCATATTCAGGATTATTTTTTCTTTATTAAGCTTTATATTTTTTATAAGTTCCTTAAATATTGCTACCGATGAAAAAGATTCCTTGAAAGCATTAAAAACTATACCCTTGTCTTCCTGCAAATCCCTGTTATATGTTGAAGGCAGTCCTTTCTGCATGATCTCAAATTGAATTAAATTGCCGGCAACAAGAGAGCTTTTTCCTCTTATAAGCTCAAGAATGTCAGGATTTTTCTTTTGGGGCATAATACTGCTGCCTGTACAAAATTCATCAGTTATTTCTATGAAAGAGAACTCGCTTGTATTATAAATAATTAAATCCTCGCAAATCCTGCTCAAATGCAGCATTATGCATGAAAGGCTGTAAATAAAATCCTGAAAGTAATCACGATTTGATACTTCATCCATACTGTTTATGCCTTTATTTTTAAACTTAAGCAATTTGCATAAAAAATCCCTGTCAATATCATAACCGCTTCCCGCGCATGCTCCTGAACCAAGCGGCATAAAATCGCAATCTTTGAAATTGCTTATCAATTTATTTATATCCCTTAAAAATTTTTCAAAAAAAGAAAGCATGTAATGCGAAAAAAGCACAGGCTGCGCTTTTTGAAGATGAGTATATGCCGGAAAAACAACGTCAATATTTTTTTGGGCAAGCTCAAGAATATTAAGTTCAAGTTCAACTAAAACTTCAAGAATATCAATAATCGCATTTTTCAAATAAAGTTTTTCATCCAGAACAATCTGGTCGTTTCTGCTTCTTCCGGTATGTATCTTTCCGGCAGTTTCACCTATTTCATTTTTAAGCTCATATTCTATTAAGCTATGTACATCTTCATAACTGTTTTTCCGGAATTTATTCTTTTCTATTCCGTTTTTAACCTTAATAAGTCCTTCCGTAATATTTAGTAATTCATCTGTTGAAATTAATCCTACCTTTTTAAGTCCGGCAGCATACGCAGCAGTACCCATAATATCAAACATGTATAAATTTATATCTGTTTCAAGTGAAAAGGTAAATTTATCAGCAAAATCATTGGTGCTTCCGCTTATTCTTCCTGACCATATTTTATCCATTTTTTCTTCCTTTTTTAGCAAGTATTTCGTAAGGATAACCCCATATTTTTATAAAACTTTCAGAAAATTTCGGATCAAATATATCACTTTTATCATAAGTTGCAAGATTGTAATCGTATATCGAGTATTTCGATTTTCTGCCAACCACACTAAAATTTTTGTACTCCATTTTTATCCTTACAACCCCGGTAACATAATTCTGGCTTTCTTCAATAAATTTTATTAAGCATTTCATCAAAGGTGTGAACCATAACCCGTAATAAATCATTTCGGAGAACTTGTCTTCGATTAAATATTTGTAATGCAGCAGTTCCCTGTCCATAACAAGACTTTCAAGCTGTCTATGAGCTTCCAGTAAAATTTCAGCTGCCGGAGCTTCATAAATTTCCCTGGATTTAATGCCGATCAGCCTGTTTTCCACCATATCAAGTCTTCCGATGCCGTAAGCGCCTGCTATAGCATTTAATTTTAAAATTAAATCTACGGAATGCATTCTTTCACCATCCAGTGATACAGGTTCCCCGTTTTCAAAACCAATTTCCATATACTGATTATCTTTTTCATTCTTTTCTATTTTTGACCATTTGTATATTTCCTCCAGAGGTTCGCTCCAGGGATCTTCGAGATTTCCGCATTCTATGCTTCTTCCCCATAAATTTTCATCGATACTGTAGATGCTTTTTTTTGTAACATTTATCTTGATATTGTTTTTTTGAGCATATTCAATCTCTTCTTCTCTTGAAAGCTTCCACACTCTCATTGGTGCAATTATTTTTATATCAGGGTCAAGACTTCTTATACCTACATCAAATCTTACCTGATCATTGCCTTTTGCCGTACATCCATGTGCAATCATTTTTGCATTTTCTTTTTGTGCAAAATTTACAAGTATCTTTGCAATAAGTGGTCTTGCAATTGCAGTTGCAAGGGTATATTTCTTTTCATATCTTGCATTTGCCTTTAATGAAGGGTAAATGTAATCTTTGACGAATTCATTTTTTGCATCAATTATATATGCTTTCGATGCTCCTGTATTTATAGCTCTTTCATAAGCGTCCTTAAGATTATCCGGCTGTCCCAGGTCAATTAAAACAGCTATCACTTCTGCATTATAGTTTTCCTGAAGCCACTTGATTGCAACGGTTGTATCAAGCCCTCCGGAATAAGCAAGAATCAATTTTTCAGACATGAAATTCCCTTTCTTTAACTTAAATTAATTATCTTAATTGATAATTCTAATTAAAATCAAAAATTCAAAACAATATTTTTATCATAAAAATTAAAACAATTAAACATTTTTTAAAATATTCATAAGTTTTACAGCATTTTCAAGATTGTCAATAATACATATTATGGTGTCGTCGCCGGCAACAGTTCCAAGTATTTCATTATAATTCATGCTGTCAAATGCAGCTGCCACGCCCTGAGCTTCTCCCGGATAGGTTTTTACGACAATAATATTTGCGGCATTTTTTATTGATATTACGCTTTCTTTTAATTTGGATACAAATTTTTCAAAACTTAAAGGTTTTTTTTCCATAATTGAATTATTGTCAATGACATAGTATTCCTCTCCTCCGAGATTCCTTTTTTTTACAAGCCTCAGATTTTTCAGATCCCTTGAAATTGTTGACTGGGTTACATTAAAACCCATATCCTGAAGCTGATTCAGAAGCATTTCCTGGGAAGATATCTTTTTAGTATTTATTATATTGACTATTTCCTTAAATCTTTTTGATTTACCCATAACTTCTAATTTAAATCATATTTTCTAATTGGAATACAGAAAAGTTAAAAGTGCCTTTTGGGTATAAAGCCTGTTCTCTGCCTGAACCCATACTATGGAATTTCGGCTGTCTAAAACTTCCGATGTAATTTCAAGTTCTCTATGTGCAGGCAGGCAATGCATTATTTTTACATCTTCCTTTGCCGCCGATATAAGGTTTTTATTTATCTGGTAAGATTTGAGGTCATAAATCTTTTGAGTACTTTCTTCATCACCCATGCTTACCCAGACATCGGTATAAACCACGTCCGCATCTTTAACCGCAAGCACCGGATCACTCAATAGCGTTATTTTATTGCCGCTTTTTTTAGATTCAGGCTCTAAATAAGAAAGAAGATCTTTATCAGGGCCATATTTTTCAGGACATCCCACTGTTATATTAATACCCAGTTTTGTAAATCCGATAAGCAAGCTGTTTAATACATTATTGGAATCACCCACATATGTAAACTTGAAATCTTTTTTAAACAATAAATCCATCTCGAAAAGCGTAAATAAATCGGATAATATCTGACATGGATGATAAAGATCTGTCAGCGCATTAATTATCGTGATATCGCAGTTTGAAGCTATTATTTCAACACTTTCCTGTTTAAAAGTTCTTATGATCACTCCGTCAAGATAAGAATTAAATATTCTTGCGGTATCTGCATAAGTCTCCCCTCTGCCCATTTGCAGGGTTTTACTGTCAAGAACAAGACAATTGCCTCCAAGCTGATTTATGCCAACTTCAAAAGATACTCTTGTCCTGGTGGAAGGCTTGTCAAATAACAAGGCAAGATTTTTATTTTTCAGTATTTCCAGATAATTGTCTCCATTTTTTTTAATGTCTTGCGTAAGTTCAAGAAGATACACAATCTCTTCTTTTGAATAATCTTTTAAGGTTAAAAAATCTTTTTTGTTTTTCTTAATTTT
>JAJFVM010000192.1 GCA_021371805.1 bacterium | reverse complement strand
TAGCTTAGATATAGCCCTGAAATGCTTGCCAGTACGCCGAATCCTGCCGATATAAACATCATATTTTTAAGTCTTTTGGAAATCAGGAAAGCCGCCGCTGCCGGTGTGACAAGCATGGCTGCAACCAAAACAACCCCGACTATTTGAATTGAAATTACGATTGCAAAGGAAATCATAATAAGAAGCAGATTATTGAAAAAATTAACCTTTATTTTTTGTGTATAAGCAAAGACAGGGTCAAAAGAAATGATCATAAATTCTTTATAAAATACCGCTGTCAATATAAGAATTAATGAACCTAAAATCGCAACGAATATTATATCTTTATTATTTACTCCTAAAATATTACCGAAAAGTATATGTGTAAGATCAACGGCAAAAGTTCTTATGGTACTCATTATTGCAATACCTGCTGCAAGAGCTGCCGTAAACAATATTCCTATGGCGGTATCTTCTTTAATTTTTGCCTGTTTTGACAAAAAACCGATTCCCAAAGCAACAACAACTGCAGCAATCAATGCTCCTAAAAAAAGATTGCCGCCTATAATATAAGCAATCGCAATTCCGGGCAGAATGGAATGAGCCATCGCATCACCCAGGAAGGCCATGGATCTTATAACCACAAAACAACCTATTATTGAGCAGATTATTCCAACTATAATTGCGGCAAGCAGTCCTCTCTGCATAAAAGAATAAGTAAATGGTTCTATAAGCCATCTAATCACCGAAGACTCCTTTATGCTCATATCTGTTTGCGGGGCAGCATTCATCTATAAAGGCTCTATCGTTTAAGAACATAACCTGATTTCCGAAAGCCTCACTTAGATTTTTTTGTGTGAAAACATCCGAAGGTTTTCCATATGCAATCATCTTTTTATTTAAAAGCAGGACATCTTCAAAGTTTTTAGCAGCCATATTCAGGTCGTGAGTTGCAACTATAACCGTTATTTTGCTTTTTTTGGAATTATTAAGAAAAGCCAGTATTGTTTCCTTTGTTGACATATCCACACCCGTGAAGGGCTCATCCATTAGCAGGATATGTGGTTCCTGTGCAATTGCCCGTGCGATAAAAACTTTTTGTTGTTGGCCGCCCGATAATTCACTTATTTTAGAAAATGCCAGATCTCTTATACCCATCTGAAGCAAACTTTCATAGACTGCTTCCTTATCTTTTTTTTGAGGGTTTTTAAATTTTTTAATTTTGCTGTATCTTCCCATCATCACAACTTCAAATACTGTAATCGGAAACTGCCAGTCTATTTCCTCCTTTTGGGGGACATATGCTACACAATCGGTATGATGTCCGACCTGAAGTCCGTGGATAAGTATTTTGCCTGAATCAAGCGGCAGTAATCCAACCAGTGCCTTAAATAAAGTTGATTTCCCGGCTCCGTTAGGACCTATCAAAGCAATGTTCTGCCCCTCTTCAACATTAAAAGATATGTTTTCAAGCGCAATATTTTTCCCATAGGATATGGAAATGTTTTTAATTTCAAGTCTGGCCTGGCCAATTTCACCGCTTTTTAACAAATAGTTTGAATAAGACATATTAACCTGCAGCGATCATTTAAATATATTAATAAAATTTATTTATTTCCCGAATATTTATGCCACACCTTTTCATTTTAAACTATTAATTATTGTATTTACATTAAATTTCATCATATCTATATATGTCGGTGCATCTCCGGCATAATCCGAAGTTGAATGAGTATAAAGATTATAAATAACTTTTATACCTGTTTCCTGCGCAAGCTGCTGCGCAAGATTGCTGTTTGAACCTGTTTCAAGAAAAATAACCTTAACGCCCGAAGATTTTACCTTTTCAATGAGCTCTGCAAATTCTTTGGCTGTTATCGAGGAATCTGTGGAAAATCCGGGAATTATTGTTCCGATTATTTTAAAACCATATCTGTCGGCAAAATAACCAAGACTTTCATGGTTGGTTACAATCAATCTTTGATTTTCCGGCAATATGCTTACCTTTCGTTTTATCCAGTTGTCGAGCTCTTTTAATTTCAGGATGTATTCTTCAGTATTTTTATCATAGATACTTTTGCCGTCGCTATCAATACTTTTAAAACCGTCACGGATATTTTTTGCATATTCGATTACGTAATTAGGATCAAGCCAGAAATGCGGATCGATCTCATTTTCATGAATATGGGAACCATCATTTGAATGTGAACTTTCCGGTATAACTTCAATCCTGCCCTCAAGTCCTTTTGATGCTTCAATTATATAGTTGCTGCCTTTTGAATTCTCCAATGCTTTTTCAAGCCATCCTTCAATTCCTCCGCCATTTATGATCAGTATCCTGCTTTCGGATATCTGAACAAAATCTTTGGGGACAGGCTCAAATTCATGCGGATCAATGCCGATTGGCATCAGAGATTTTACCGATAATCTGCCTTTGGCAATGTTTTGCGAAATATCAGCTAAAAAAGTTTCGGCGGCTAACGCGCTTGGGATTCCGGCACTATTCTTAAGAACTTCTTCGACTTATACCCGGCTGTCATCATACCCAGGTCTGTCTGAATCTTCAGCAGTATCTTCATTTTTACATGCATAAGTACCAAAGGTTGTCAGAACAAAAATAAAAAAAATTAAAAAAGCATATACCAGTCTGATCTTGTTTTTGTAAGACAAATTCATTTCACAAATCTGCTAAAGTAATTATAAAATGTCTTAATATTAATAA
>JAJFVM010000180.1 GCA_021371805.1 bacterium | reverse complement strand
AGAGGATCCACTTCATATATTTTTTTAATTAGCCTTGCCCATGTTTTATTACAGCCCTTATTATTATCTTCTTCTATGACAAAGTCTGATTCGCAAGTAATATCTTTTTTCCTTCTGCCCCGGCACACATTACTGTAGAATCCCATATGCCTGACCATTTGTTCATTCCTGTTAGGGATATGAGAGCATATGCTTGCAATAATGTTATCCTTCACCAGCATTGAACCATCACTTCAGTAGCATTGAACCACCCTTTCAGCATTATATCTAAAATTTAAATCTTTTTGTAAAAAATAATATTCCCATAATTTCATCACCTCCATTATTTAGGACTATTTTGTTTTCTAAGAGAAGGCCCATCCATTAAAATCTGGTATGCACTATGAGCCAGTCTATCAAGTGCCGAGTTTCCAAGTATTGGATCAGGAAAAAGTGGCTGCCATTCCTCAGGAGCCCTGGCTGATGTAAATATTGATGATTTTGTTTCGTGGCGCTCAATTATTATTTCATACAAATCATTTGCTTCTTCTCTTGAAAACGTACGTATGGCAAAGTCGTCAACCACAAGCAAATCATATTTTAAATAATACCGAAGCACCTTGTCGTGGCTTCCATCAAGCACTGACAGCTTTAGAGATTCAAACATCTTATCTGCCCTGGTAAATAAAACTGAGTGTCCTGCCTTAAGTGCAGCAAAGGCCAGGTGACGTGCAAGCATGGTTTTTCCGACTCCGGTTGGGCCAAAGACAAGAACTGAGAGTCTTTTTTCAATAAATGATAAACTAAATAATTTCTTAACAAGCTCTCTGTCGTACTGCGTTGTAGTGCTGAAGTCATACTCAGCAAGACTAGCCACCCCTGCCTTATTTATTCTTGCGTTTAGTGACTTTGCTTCCCTTCTTTCAAACTCATCAGATAAAACAAGCTCTAAAAATTCTGCGTGTGATAATTTACTTGCCTTAGCATAGGAAGTTCTCTCAGGCAGTGTTGCAAGTATTCCTGATATTCTTAAGTAGCTTGTCACATTCTTTAGTTCTTTTGAAATTGAGTCCATTTATTTTCATCCTTTAGTTATAGTTTTTAAAATAACTGCCGTCCCGCACAAACCTTGGAGAATCTGCAAGCATTGTGGGAAAATCACTTAAGGTAGTATTTTCTTCAACATTGTTTTTTAACATTCTCTCAATTCTTCTTACGTCCCATATCCCGTATTCTTTTGCTTTTATGCATGCAGCTGCAGTTCGCGTGTGTCCATACTTCTCAGCAAGCCTAAGCAGTTTCTGTGCGCTTCTAAGCCTATGCCACGGATAAGTTCCTGACAGAAGAAACTCAATATAGTCTCCAATTGCAGGATGTTTTTTATTTCCCTCATTTATCTGATAGTTTGCATTTCTTAAAGTATATGGGGTAATCTCTTTTGGATAATCATCATAGTCTGTTGATCTTTTGCCTTCGGGAAGTCTTGGATGAGTTTTTATTAGCTCATCCTTAAAAGATATTCTAACCAGTGCGCTATCGCCCCTTACGTCCACAGTTTTTCCAATATATTTTGTAGGAAGGCTGTAGAGTGACTTTTTAAAAGATATATGGTGATCGGTATGAACAACAGGACTTGCATAGTAGGGAATGTCATATCTTATGCCGTCGTAAGCTGCCATTTTTTCTTTTTCCAAATTGTTAAATAACTCTATTGGTTTTAGCCTTGTAGTTCCATGGATTCTCTTTCCTGCAGTATTTGTGCACCAGCTGGTAGCTCTATCCTGACAATCTTCCATGGAGAGAAAATTCTCGCCTGCAAAAAAATTACCTTTTACGTAGGATACGCTTTTTTCTACGATGGGCTTCCCCTGTGGATGAGCCGGATTTGCCGGATCTACTAAAAATTGCCTAAATTGACTATACTCCATAAATGTCTTATTTATTCTTGGACTGTAGCAGTCTGCCTTATCCACAACCGGGGTTAAATTATCAAATATCAAAATTTTTGGTATTGCCCCAAAATATTGCCAGGCAAGCTCACATCCTTCTATTACTGCGCGGGTATCCTGTTTAAATGTAATAAAAACAAACATGTGGCGGCTGAAACATAAAGTTACAATAAAGGCATAGACGGTCTTGTATTTTTTTGTTGTATTGTCCCAGATTTTACCTAATCCTCCAAAATCAGCCTGGGCGTACTGGCCGGGCTCAGTATCCGGTAGTCTTACTGTAATATTTTTAGCCAGGTAGCTAAAATGATCTTTTACAAATCTTAAGAAAGAGGATTCTGTTACCAAAATATTTTCTCTTTCAAGAAGCTTAACTATTTTAGTTTTTGTAATACCGGCATTAAGGTAGTCTTCTATTCTGTCTTTTACAGGAAGAAGAAGGATGTCTCTGGGATAGAGCCT
>JAJFVM010000162.1 GCA_021371805.1 bacterium | reverse complement strand
AAAGATATGTTCCCGATGGATATTTAAGCCCTCTGACTTTTGATGAACAACTCGAAATTATTTCAAAAGTTGATGGTATCGAGGGTCTCGGTGTATGGTATCCTAACCATCCTCTGATAGATAATCCTGTGAAACTGATTAAGAAGCTAGATCAATATAACCTTAAAGTTGCTGATATCGGATCCGAGATATGGTCGGATCCAAAGTGGAGAATGGGTTCGATATCATCCTCTGACAAGAAAATCAGAGAAGAAGCAGCGAAAATTACAAAATATACCATGGATTTAGCAGTGGAGCTGAAAGCAAAAAGTGTTCTTTTATGGCCTGGTCAGGATGGTTTTGATTATACTTTTCAGGCAGATTATGATAAAGCATGGGGTTATATGGTTGAATCACTAAATGAAATAGGCTCACATAATAAAAATGTTAAGATTGCATTTGAGGCTAAACAAAAAGATCCGAGAGCCAAAGAATATGTTGAAGATATTGGAAAGCTTATGTTCCTGATTAAGTGTCTTGATGTTGATAATGTAGGAGGTGCTCTTGACCTGGGCCATTCGCTTTTTGCAAATGAACGGCCTGCCGAGTCACTGGCTCTTTATAACAGATATGGCAAACTTTATCAGATACATCTTAACGACAATTATAGAGATGCGGATCCGGATCTGGTGTTCGGTTCCATAAACTTCTGGGATACCCTTGAGGTGTTTTACTGGTTAGGCAAAACCAATTATGACGGATGGCTTAATATTGATACTGTCACACCAAGAAATGACAGAGCAAAAATGCTTGAGCTTGCAGTTAAATTTATAAGGGATTATGAAAGACTGGCAGATAAACTGCTTGATAACTCGGATTTTATTGATAAGAACTTGGAAAACCATAACTTTGTCGATAACATGCTTTTAATCAGGGAGATCATATTTGCAAAATAAATTTATAAATTTATATTTTCAGGAACTCAGTAAAAACCAATAATGAACTTATGATGCAAGCCATAATTGATTTCAGAGTTAATTTTTTGGTATATTTTTAGCATATCTTATGATTTTTTAAAAATTCAACTATCAAAAGACATAAAGAGGGAGAAAGGCAGATGTATAGAATTGGGCAGATTTTTCATATAAGGCCTGAAATGAAAGAAGGTTATAAAATAGAGCATGACAATATATGGCCGGAGCTTGTTGAAGTAATAAAACAGCAGGGAATAAAGTCATACAGTATTTTCTTCAGGAAAGATGGCACATTGTTTTCTTATATAGAAGTTGAAAATCTTGAAGAGTATTTAAAAAATGAAAAAAAATTTGCAGAGAAAGAGGTTTCCTTAAGATGGGAGAAATCCATGAAAAAATATTTTATTGAAACCGATGATGATACAGGCGCTCCTGTTATGGAGGATTTGGAGGAAGTATTCCACCTGGATTTTAAATAAGATAATTGGCTATAAGCTAAATTTCTATACTAATGGTATAGCGAAAAATTTGAGATCAATCTATGAATATATAAGTTATAGAAAGTTTATGTTATATAATAATCTTGGCCGAAACTAATATTGTTCAAGCCTGCCCCTCAGTTGCTGCTGCAAATCAAATATTTTCTCACACGTGGCAACTTCACCGGAGCCGTCAAGAGAAGGAGCTTCTGCAAGCCATGGTCCCGTAACAATATTCCATCGCTTTGTTGCATCCGTTGTTCCCAGATATTCATAAACCTTATCGATATCTTCACATTCGTAATAAACTATTGAAAAATTCTTATAATTCCATATCAGTAATTCTTTGGCTCCGGCATTTTTTATTTCCTCAAGTATTTCCGGCCATGGATTTTTATGAATTTCAACATATTCCTTTACGTGCTCCGGTTTAAGTTCAATAACAAACATATATCTTTTCATTGAGATACCTGTGCTCCTTCTAAACCTTATGAATTTGATGATTTGATTTTATAAACTCTTAGAAAATTTTATCAGAATTAAAAAATAAATAAAGTTTATTATAATATTTTTAAAATTTGACTCCGATACGATAGGATTTTTTATTGTTCCCTGTTTATTATTTGATGTTATTTTCTGTCCACTATTTTCGTATATGAATTAACAGTTATAAAATAAAATTATATCATAAAAAGATTTTACCTTGGATTCTTAAATTAGAAAATAGTTGTAGATGATGGTAGTCAACAGTAGATTTAATGCCGTAACAATCATCAAGTTGAAAGATCAGATTGAGTGGAGGATCTGGAAACCTTCACAAAACTGTTTTGGATATGTATTATATGTATATAATTAATCAAAAAAATATAGATATAAATATATACTTTCTAATAAATTTATGATATATATTATGCATACTATTATCTACATATTTTATAAAGAAGTATCAATCTTAAGAAAAGAATTAAATTAAGAGATTTTAAGATATGGCTAAAATAAACATTAATATAAATGACAGCTTTCTTAAAAGGTTGGATGACATTTCGAAAAAGGAAAATGTGAACAGATCGGAATTTATCAGGGAAGCAGTGGAAAATTTCATAGCAATTAAACAGGAGGAAGAAAGCAAGCGGACCAAGAAGAAAAAAATTGAAGATGCGATTCAATTCTTTGATAAAATGAGCAGGAAAAATAAAAACTGGGATGGTGTTAAGGAAATCAATAAATGGAGAGAATCAAGAAAAATAAACTGATTATTCTCATAATTAAGCTTATTTTCATTAATTATTTTAGGGATAAGGGGATAAGAGTTGGAGTATGTTTTAGACAGCTCTGTACTGGTTAAATGGTTCAGTCCTTATGACGAAGAACATCGCGATAAAGCTTTATCATTATTAAATTTATATAAAGAAGGAAAAATAGATTTATACATTCCGGAATTAGCAATTTGTGAAATTTCCAATGCTTTGAGATACAATAAAAATCTTAATGAGAGTGAAGTCAAGGACATACTGAAGTCTTTTATGAGTTTGGAATTATTAACTGTAAATTTAAATGCAGATATCATAGATAAGTCTTTAGGGATTTCATATGAAGATAATATTACTGTATATGATGCAATTTTTATAGCTTTATCCAATATTCTGAAAATACCCCTTATTACTGCTAATCCAAAACATCTGAAAGTTAAAGCTGGCAGAAATATTATTTTATTACATGAGTTTTGATAAAAATAATTTATTTATGGGGGAAAATACTGTTATCCTGACATCAATGATTTTGATTTCTTCGTAAAGATCCCATAAAGATCTTTGAACAGATTTTTCATAAAATGTCATGTAAACAATGTATTACAAATATTTATTTATGCCAGTATATTATACTTTTTGTAATTCTTTAGTTTAATTTAAAAAAGCAGCTGAAAGCATATTGACTTTTTGACTTTTTAAGCTGTAAAATATTCAAAATAATTCATAAAAACACATAATAAAAATATTCTGATAATAATATAGCAATTTTTTAGCAATTATTAACCTCTTCGAATGGAACAAAATAAAAGTAAAAAGTATATAATTGTCGACTTTGGAGCAAGCAACGGCCGTGTTTCAGTCGGCCATTTTGACGGAGGTTCATTTAATCTTGAAACAATTTACAGGTTTGAAAACAGGCAAGTTTTTGTTGCCGGCAGGTATTACTGGGATATCCTTAAATTATTTGATGAGCTTAAAACGGGATTAAGTTTATCTTGCCGCAAATATCAGGATATTACTTCCATAGCTGTTGATACCTGGGGGCTTGATTTTGGAATTATAGATAAAAAAGGCAAACTTATTTCAAATCCTGTTACATACAGGGACAGCAGCAAGTTTGAGTGGTCTCCTGAAAATCTATTTAAAAAAGTAAGCAAAGATGATTTTTATAATTTAACCGGTTATTTTGTATTTAACCAGGCTGCTGTATTTTATATGGGGAAATTGGTAGATGAAAAGTCATACGAAATAACATATGGCAAAAAAATGCTAATGATGCCGGATTTGTTTAATTATTTTTTATGCGGTAACTGTATGTCAGAGTATACGATAGCCTGTGGAACTTTAATGATAAACTGTTTGAGCAAAAAGTGGGAGGACAGAATTATTGAAAGTGTGGGTATTCCAAAAGATTTACTCCCGTCAATCGTTAATTCCGGTACTAGAGTCGGCGTGCTCCTGGATGAAATTTGCAAAGAGCTTGAAATAAAACCGATGCCCGTTATTGCAGCTGTGGGGCATGATACCGCTTCGGCAATTGCGGGAACACCCGTTGTTTTTCAAAATAAAAAATGGGCATTTCTTTCTACGGGAACCTGGCTGGTTCTTGGAATTGAAACAATAAAACCGGTTTTAAACATAAATTCGCTTGAATATTCATTAATGAATGAAGGCGGTGTTTCAGGAAGGTCATTTTTTGCGAGAAACCTGACAGGATTCTGGATTATACAAAAATGTTTGGATAAATGGGAAACTGACAGTAGCAGGAAAATTTCATGGGGAGAAGTAGATGAGTCTTATCCAAATTCAAAGCCGTTTAAAAGTTTTATTGACACCGAGGATCCATTATTTTCTCAAAATCATGATAACATGCCAAAAGTTATCCAAAATTACTGCAAAGAAATAAAGATGCCTGTTCCTGAAAATATGGCGGAAATCTGCAGGTGTATATATGAAAGCCTGATCATGTCGGTAAGATATTTTTTTGACACCATAAAAAAATTTTATGGTGAGAAAATTGAATTTCTGCATCTGACAGGCGGGGGAGTAAATAATAGGATGTTCTGTCAGTGGGTTTCAAGTGTTTTGGGAATTCCTGTTTTTGCAGGGCCAACCGAAGCAACTTCATACGGTAACCTGCTTATGCAATTGAAAGCAGATGGTGAAATAAAAAATATAAAAGAAGGAAGAAATCTGTCTCTCAATTCAACTATGTTATCTTTTTATGAGCCGGAAGATGTCGAAATCTGGGCGGAAGAGTATGGAAGATACTTAAAAACTTTTAATAAGTCTTTATAAATAATTATTCCTGCAGTTCGGATGTCGTATTTAAAATTATAAAAAATCTTGCTATTTTGATAGTTTTATATTATATTACACTCAAATTATACAAATTTATCATTAAATTATATTATTTTATGTTATAAGTTATATATAATTTATAGAAATTATTAATAAAAAATATACTTGATTAAGATAAAACTTAAATGAATCCTCAGGATAGACGGGAAAAAATATTAAAATTACTTCATGATAACTATGGAAAACTGACGTTAAAAGAATTATCCAGACATTTTAATATTTCGCAGTCAGCTCTTTACAAAGATCTGGATATCCTTCAAAAACAAAGATATATTAAAAAGATATATGGCGGCATAGAACTTATAGACATCAATATGCAGCAGCACAATTATTACAGAAGTTTGCAGGTTAATGTCAAGCAAAAGACTGCTATAGCAAAAGAAGCAGTCAAGCTTGTAAGCAGTAATGAAACAATTTTTATAGACGGTTCGTCCACGACTTTTTATCTTTGTGAAGAATTAAAAAAACAGAATTACAAAAATATAACGGTAATTACCAATTCAATTTTTATACCGCATGAGTTCATACTTCAGGAAAATTTTAATGTTATTTGCACCGGCGGAATGCTGAATAAAGAAATTGGCGTATACTGCGGTGATTTGTGGGAAAGTGTTTTAATAAATAATTTTCATGCAAATAAATTCTTCTTTTCAACTTATGGTATCTCGGCAGATATAGGCGTTTTAGATTCCTTTGTACCTGGGGAGACAAGCATGAAAAAGATTTTTTCAAAAAATGCTTCTAAAAACATTTGTCTTGCAGATTCAAACAAATTTATGATTAAAGGTGCAATTAACTGGATTTCATTTGAAAATATTGATGTTTTAATATCAGATAATTTAATGGATGGAAACATTTTAAATGTATTAAAAACTAAAAAAATTCAATTGGTATTAGCAAATTTAAAATAATTATTAATTGTAAAGCAGAAGATATTTTTCCCGGAAAGTTTTTACCTTAAAGTTTGCCTTAACTAAAATATAAAATCGTAACGGAACCAGTATATGATAAAAGCAAAGATATATATCAGGTGAATAACTAAAGATGATAAGTAAGCATAACTAAATATGATATTTAAGAGCGTATTTTAGAAATTAAACAAATCTATAAAATAATGCTATTTATAAAAGCCATGTTATTTAAAAAGCCCTATAAGCAGAAATTATACAACTATATAATAAGGGACATATGCAATAATAAATCATGTCGCAAAAAAGCATATAAAAAACAAAGCATGTATTACAAACCTTACGTAGGCTTTAAGCATTAATAAAAAACAAACAAACTTAAAAAAGGAGGCACCTCTTGATAGAATCAACTAAAATACTTCCCTGCGAAGGAGATATTGATAAAAACAGACTTCTTGCTGCCCTTAGAAGAGAAAAGGTGGATAGAGTTCCAAACTTTGAAATACTTATAGAAGACAGCCATGTTGAAAAAATACTTGGCAGATATGCAGGAAATACCCTTGCAGTCGGAGGAGATCCTGCAAAAGGAGCTAATGCTCCGGCTGGCAGGCCAATGTATCCTAAAGATTTTATTGAACTTTGCAAAATAATAGGCCAGGATGCAATGATGTTTGATGGAGGACTCTGGACTCCGTTTAAAAAACAGGATGAAAATGGCAACTGGGTTAATGCTTTTGATAGATCAATTAGAACAAGAAAGGATTTTGAAAGCTTAAAACTTGATTCAGAAAATGCAATACAAGCAACAGTAAATTATATTCGTGAGTACAAAGAAGAAGTTAAAAAACAGAATATAAACATAGGAATTACTGCTCTTTATGGCTGTATAATGCAAACTTTATAC
>JAJFVM010000230.1 GCA_021371805.1 bacterium | reverse complement strand
CTTTCAGAGCTTCTTTCATATATTCCCCCCAAATCTGTGCAGGAAATGCTCCTCCTGTTACGGCTCTCTTATTAATAGGTTCCATTGCCCTGTTACTGTCCTGATAACCCATCCAGACTATTGTTGTCAGTTCAGGAGTGTAACCTGCAAACCACGCGTCTCTTAGATCGCTTGTTGTTCCGGTTTTTCCTGCAGCAGGTCTTCCAATGTTTGCACCTTTGCCTGTTCCTTCATTAATTACTCTTTGAAGGATTTGCGTTGCCAGAAATGCCTGCGGTTCTTCCAGGACCCTCTTTGTCGAGGTGTTGGTTTGAGGATCATATTCATATAAAATATTGCCTTTTGAATCGGTAATTTTTAAAATACAAACCGGTTCATGGTAAACGCCGCCTGAAGCTATTGTCGTAAATATCTTGCTGACATCCAGAGGTGTTATGCCCTTTTCCAATCCTCCAAGCGCAATTGCAGGGTTACTGCCGATATCTGAAATATTCATATTATTCAGCAGCTTTTCAACATTATCCGCACCAACCTGCATGACAAGCTGAGCATAAACCACGTTAACCGAATGGATAGTGGCATCGGTTATGGTCATGGGATTTAACGGTTCCTGAAATTTCTCGCCGCCGTAATTGTCCACTTTCCAGGGTTTCGATCCTGCAATATCGATAGTTATTGGACCGTTTGGATTAAATTTGGTCTCCGGAGGGATATTTTTAATTATTGATTCCAGCAATACCGGAACTTTAAATACTGAGCCGGGCTGTCTTTTGCCCTGTGTTGCAATATTAAATTTACTTAATTTATAATCTTTCCCTCCGACCAATGCATAAATATATCCATTGTTTGAATCGACTGACACCAACGAATATGAAGGCCCGATGGATTCAGGAAAAACTTTTTTAAATGCGTTTTCTGCCTTTGCCTGGAGATCTTTGTCAAGTGTGGTATATATCCTTAAGCCGCCTTTAAAAACATTGTAATCGGTAAATTTCTTTTCATAAAGCTGCTGTTTGACATAATCTATGAAATAAGGAGCGAATCTGTTTTCTTCCTTGTTTCCTGTATTTTCATTAGTGTTAAGAAGTACTGGATCTTCAACTGCATCTTTATACTCTTTGTCATCTATAAAACCTTGCTCTTTCATCAAGGTCAGTACTGTGTTTCTTCTGCTTATTGCTCTATCAAGATTGTTGAAGGGAGAGTAAACCTCCGGAGCTCTTAAAAGTCCCGCAAGCAAGGCGGACTGGGAAACACTTAAATTTTGGGCGCTTACACCAAAATAAGTCTGCGCAGCTTTTTCAATGCCGTAAGAGCCTGCTCCAAAATTAACAGTATTCAAATACATTTCCAGAATTTTATCTTTGGTGTAGTTCCTTTCAATCTGGATAGCTATAAGTGCTTCATTGATTTTCCTTCTTAAGGTCTTTTCCTGGCTGAAATAAACATTTTTAACATATTGCTGGGTAATGGTACTGGCTCCCTGTGAATAATTTTTAGCTCTTATATCAGCAAGAAGAGCTCCCAGTATTCTTTTATAATCCACACCTTGATGAAGATAAAATCTTTTATCTTCAATTGCCACAACGGCGTTTTTAATATTTACAGATATTTTATCAAAAGGAACAATTTCCCTGTTTTCAGCAGCATGAAATTCTGTAAGAAGACTGCCGTCAACTGCGTATACCTTAGAAGTTTCAGCAATGGGGGAGGGTGTCAGTTCTTCAAGTTTCGGAACGGTAAAATAATAATATAATGCGATCAAAGCCCCCGATACCAATGCAAGACATACTATTATTATAAAAGCTATAAGAAAGCCAGAAAGGCACTTTTTTCTGTTTTTTCTTCCGTTATTTTCAGGACGTCTGATTTTTTTATTATATTTTTTCATAACCTGTATTTAATTTTATAACAAATAGTTATTCTAACACTTAAAAAGCAATATTTATAATTTTAAAATATAAAATCAAATCTAAAATAAGCCACAAACAATGATTTGACAACTACATATATCCATAACAATTATGATAAATTCAACTACGGATATGTTTTTATTATTATAAAAAATAAATTAAAAAACTGTTGAATGTTATTCACGTTATTTATGGAAATTAAGTACTACTTATGCTAATATTGTTATGTTTTTTAAGACTTTCTATTTATAAGGAAAATTTAAACAATATAATGATTGAAAGAGACTTGGATAAACAGCTTGAGAGCATCTTAAAAGGCGCAGAGGATGTTCTTATTCTAGATGAATTAAAAACTCTCCTTGGTGAATCTATAAAACATGATAAACCACTAAATATAAAAATGGGTCTTGACCCTACCGCACCGGACATACATTTGGGGCATACGGTCGTTCTTAGCAAGTTAAGGCAGTTCCAGGATCTGGGGCATAAAACAACATTGATAATCGGAGATTATACTGCAAGAATAGGAGATCCGACCGGACGTTCGGTTTTAAGGCCAAGTTTAAGTCCCGATAAGATAGAAGAAAATGCAAAAACTTATACGAAACAGGCATTTAAGATACTCGATGAGTCAAAAACAACAGTTGTTAAAAATTCAGTATGGCTTGAACCTTTAAAATTTTCGGAAGTGCTAAATATCACATCCAGGTTTACAATTGCGCGAATGCTGGAAAGAGATGATTTTAAAAAAAGATTTTCAGGAAATTTACCAATAACAATAATGGAATTTTTATATCCTTTAATGCAGGCATATGATTCAGTTGCCATAAGGGCTGATATTGAATTAGGAGGGACAGATCAGAAGTTTAATTTATTAATGGGGAGAGAACTTCAAAAAGAGTTTGGACAAAAACCGCAGATTGCAATAACAATGCCTATACTTGTTGGTACGGATGGTTCTCAGAAAATGAGTAAAAGTCTTGGAAATTATATTGGCGTAAGCGAAAGTCCAAATGAGATTTATGGCAAAATAATGTCAATACCTGATGAAATAATGATTGATTATTATAATTTATTAACAGATCTTTCTAAAAATGAGATTTCCGAAATGCAAAACAGTATGAAAGACGGAAGCTTGAATCCCGCTATTGCAAAACGAAAATTGGCATATATAATTGTTAAAAAACTTTATGACAGAAATTCTGCCGAAGAAGCTGAAAATAATTTTAATAAAATTTTCAGGGAAAAATCTGTTCCTGATGAAATAAGTGAATATATAATTAATAAAAATAATTATCCGTACGGTAAAATAAAAATTGTACCGTTTCTTTCGGAAACAAAACTGTGTTCATCAAATAGTGAAGCAAAAAGACTCATAGAACAAGGTGGTCTAAAAATTGACGGCAACAGGATTTCAGACACTAATTTTGAGTTAGCTTTAAGTGATATAAACTCGAAAATAATTCAGAAAGGAAGGAGGTATTTCTTAAGGGTAATTGTTAAATAATCATTTAACTTAGCACTACTGATAATTTAATTATTTTCCTGGCTGTTATAAAAGCTTTTAATGGAAAATTATCAAATTATCTAAATTAATAATTTTCTAAATTTTTAATGCAAGGGAGGGCTAAACTGGTGTTAATTACGCGAAAGAAGTTTTTACAGATTTTTACTGGTTCTGTTGCAGGTTTTGCTTTATCCAATTTATGGCTGCCGAAACTTTTGCAGGCCGCTGATGTAAAAAACGGAAAGGGGAGGCTTCCTCTGGTATGGTTTCAGGGGCAAAATTGCACAGGTTGTCCTGTGAGCTTTATTAATACGGAATATCCAAGTGCGGACGAAGTATTAATAGAAGTTATAACATTGGAATATAATCCTACTTTAATGGGTGCCACCGGAGATATTGCTACCGGCGTTCTTGAAAGAATGACATCTGAGGAAAAGGGTAAATTCATACTTGCATTAGATGGATCAATTCCTGTAGAAGATGAGGGAAATTTCTGCAATGTCGGGGAGATAAATGGAAAATCAGTTACTGCTCTTGAGTGGATACAAAAGCTTGGTTCTGCAGCATCTGCTGTTGTTGCAATAGGGACATGCGCAACATGGGGAGGAATACCTGCTGCATCGCCAAATCCGACTAAGGCAAAAGCTGCACGGGATATATTCAAAGATAAACCGTTAATTAATATACCTGGCTGTCCTCCTCATCCGGACTGGATAGTAGGAACGCTGGTGCATGTTCTAAAATATGGAATACCAATACTTGACGATCTTAGAAGACCTGTTATATTTTTTGGTCCAGATAAGGTGATACACGATAACTGCGAGTTAAGACAGTATTTTGATGCAGGGATTTTCGCAAAGGATTTTGGAGAAAAAGGCTGTTTGTATGAGCTTGGCTGCAAAGGTCCTGTCTCACACTGCGATGTTTCAACTCGTGGATGGAACAGCGGTGTGAATTGGTGCAACAGATCAGGCGGTCCTTGTCTTGGATGCACCGAACCTACTTTTCCCGGTGGTACAGGTTCGGGATTGTATGAAAAACTCCCGGCTGTACAGGTACCGGGGCTTGCTGAAATAAACGCAAATGCAAATACAATAGGAATTGCTCTTGGCGGTGCTGCAGGTGTTGCAATAGCCGGTCACGCAATTGCCAGAACAATAAGCAGCAAAAAACTGAAACAAAAAGAAAAACAAAAAAATTCGGAAAATGAATCCAAAAAAGACTCAGAGCAAACAATTAATGAAAAGGAGGGAGAATAGATGGCAGAAACCATAATTATTGATCCGTTAACCAGAGTTGAAGGACATCTTAAAATTGAAATAAAAGTTGAAAACAATAAAGTTGTTGATGCATACAGTTCGGGAGAGATGTTTAGAGGAATAGAAATAATTTTAAGAGACCGAAGTCCTGAGGATGCCCCTATGATTGCTCAGAGAATATGCGGTGTCTGTCCGCAGATTCATGGAACAGGTTCAGTTTTTGCCTTAGATGATGCATTCCATGTTACTCCTCCGAAAAACGGCAGACTTATAAGAAACCTGATGCTGGCAGCTAATTTCCTGCAGTCCCATATATTACATTTTTATCTCTTATCAGCTCTTGATTTCGTAGATATAAAAGCAATACTGCAGTATAAGGGAATGGATTCAAGACTGATAAAAGTAAAAGAATGGGTAAAAGCTGATATTGATGCCAATAAAAAAGATGCAGGTGCCCCGTTTCTTCCCAGATATGAAGGAGATTACTATATTAAAGATACGGAATTAAACATACATGGTATCGCAAGTTATCTTAAAGCAATTGAGATAAGAAGAAAATGCCAGGAAATGCTTGCGATATTCGGAGGTAAAATGCCTCACTGCCAGACTCTTGTAAGCGGCGGAGTGGCATGCAGACCAACGATAGATAAAATATCCGCATTCAGGTCAAGACTTTCAGAAATAAAAGATTTCATAGAAAAAACCTACATACCAGATGTTATTGCGGTGGCAAAACTTTATCCCGATTACTTTAAAATAGGAAAGGGCATCGGTAACTTTATGTGTTATGGCGGTTTCCCTGAAAATGAAGCAAAAACAGAATGGATGATGCCCCAGGGTGTTTTAATAAATGGAAAATCAGAGGAATTCAATGCAAATAATATAGCGGAATTTGTTAAATTTTCAAAATATTCTTCGGGGACAGGGTTAAATCCATTTGACGGTGAAACAGTTCCAAATTATAAAAAAGATGGTGCTTATTCATGGCTGAAATCTCCAAGGTATGGCGGAAAAGTTGTTGAAGTCGGTCCTCTTGCAAGAACTTTAATAGCTTATACTAAAAAGAAAAATAGCACATTAAATTCTCTTGTGGATGGAGTACTGAGCACTTTGGGCGCTACACCGGATGCTTTAATTTCTACGATGGGAAGACATGCGGCAAGAGCACTTGAAGCAAAAATTCTGGCAGACAGAATAGAAGGCTGGCTTGATGAGATTGATCTTAATGGTCCGGTTCATACTAAGTATTCAATTCCCATAAAGTCAAAAGGGAAAGGTTTAACAGAAGGTCCAAGAGGTTCCCTGGGACATTGGATTACAATTGATAATTACAGGATTTCAAACTATCAGGCTGTTGTACCGACTACATGGAACGGCTCCCCAAGAGATGATAATGGTACTCCTGGGCCATTTGAACAGGCACTTATTGGTACACCTGTTGCGGATGTTAAAAATCCGATAGAGCCTGCAAGGGTAATAAGATCTTTTGATCCGTGTCTGGCTTGTGCAATACATGCAATTGATGTTAAAAATAATAAGGCGTATGAAATTAAAATTTAATTAAAACTATAAGTTTTTAGGAGAATTTATGGAAGAAGCAAAAGCTTTGCCTGTAAAAAAGATCGGAAATGCAACTTTTATTTATAAGCATACGATTGCGACAAGAATAGTACATGGGTTGCACATAATATCTATGATAATGCTCATATTAACTGGTTTTTATATTTATGCACCTGCAACTTTTAGAATATTCCCAAATATGGATATTGCAAGATATCTTCATTTTATTTTTATGTATTTAATTGGATGGACCATGATTTATAAAACGTATTATTTGATTGTAACAGGTGAAATAAAAGAATTGGTATTCAGGTGGAGAGATTTACTTGAATTTCCATCATTAATAAAGCATTATACCTATGATATTTTTGTTGGAATCCCAGAAAAAAATACTGGAGTATATCATAAATATAATTGTGGCCAAAGATTAGTTTATAGCATGTGGCCTATTTTACTTTTAATCCAAGGTATAACTGGTATTGCTATGTATTTTACAACAAGATGGGCTGCTTTTAGCAATCTTTTTGGTGGTATTCAAAACTTGAAATTTATTCACTTTATAATATGCTGGTTATTCTTAGTAACAGTTGTTGCTCATGCTTATTTAGGTTCAACTGGCCCAAAAGTTCTTGATTTTTACAAATCGGTTATAACCGGCTGGGAAAAATATGTGGCAAAAAAGCATTAATATGTTCATATGAATCTTATTATTGGAATTGGCAACATCCTTCTATCAGATGAAGGAATAGGAATTCATGTTTTAAAAGAGCTTAAAAAAAGAAACAAAATATTAAATACTGAGTTTGTGGATTTAGGCACTTCATCACTTGATCTGGAATATTTTATCCATGAAGACACTGAAAGTATGGCTGTAATTGATTGCCTAAATACAAAAAAAGATAAACCTGGGACCATATATAAAATATCAGTTGATGATCTTAAAAGCAAAAGAAATTGCGAATACTCCCTGCACCAGCTGGAATTTATAGATTCAATTAATATAATTTTATTATTGTCTAAAATACCAAAAACAATAATTTTTGGAATAGAGCCTTTTGATATGAAAACTCTTTCATTGAATTTGTCGGAACCCTTAAGAGAGAAATTTGAAGCTATTACAAAAAAAATTGAAAAAGAAATAGTAGCCTTTTTTAAATAAAGTGGTTGATGTTTTAAAGAAGCTGAAATCATGTTTTAAAAAAATAATATTGCTATTATTTTTTAATAAGGTAAGTTTAATACGTATGAAAATATCATAAAAAATTATATTCATTTTTTCACCAATATATGCACGAATTTCCGATAACCGGTTCAATTATTGATATTTTAAAAAAAACAATCGAAGATAAAGACATAAAAAAGGTTCTGAAGGTTAATCTGCTTATAAATCCCTATGGCGGAATTGAACCTGAATCAATTAAGTTTTATTATGAGTTTTTAACTAAAGATGATCCGGTATTGAAAGATGCCAGATTAATATTTAAAAAAGAAAAAATAAAAATCAAATGCATAAATTGCGGACAGTGTTTTAAAGTTTTTAAACTGATTTCCACATGCAATACCTGCAAAGGGACAAATCTTTCCATCTCTTTTCCGGAAGATATAAAAATTAAATCGATAGAAATTTAAGAACATTGATTTTCTGATAGTGATATGAAATCTGATTGCGATAGCAATTCCATTAATTTATAAAGAAAACATCACAAGCGCTTTAAATATTTATTTTGATAAAGAAGATGGTCTCCTAACGCTTATTGGGACCCTTTAAAAAAGGGGCTATTAACTTTCCTTGTTGCCTAATCTGAAAAGTATCTGATAACCCGCAAGGGCAGAGTTCCACGCACTTCAGTGCGTGGGTGAATGGGTAGGCGACGATATGATAAAATACAAGAATGGAAACTTATTTAAGCGGACATGGAGCATACAGAACAGAGTATCATATTGTATGGATACCAAAATATCGGCGCCGTATCCTAAATCCTGGCGTACGTGGATATTTAATCAAACTTTTCCCGAAGATAATAAAAGGTATGCCGGGATGCTGTATTACAGAATATAACATTATGACAGATCATATACATATGGTAATAATAATTCCACCGAAATATGCAGTCAGTGATGTGATAAAACAGATAAAGGGGATAACATCAATTAGTCTTCGGAAAAAGTTTGATTGGCTAAAAAAAGTTTACTGGAAAGAGGGAGTCGTATGGTCTCCCGGATACTTTGTTTCAACAGTAGGAATAAATGAAAAAGAAATAATTAATTACGTGAAGTGGCAGCAAAGCCAGGATTTAGGTCAAGCGAAGCTTGAATTTTAACATAAGTACCACGCACTTCAGTGCGTGGGTGTCTATTATCTGCTCATTAATTAAAAATTTGCTCATATTTAGCCAAAAAATTGGTTTTTAATCC
>JAJFVM010000075.1 GCA_021371805.1 bacterium | reverse complement strand
TTTATAAATTTAAGCAGCGATTTTGCCGTTAATTTTGTTTTGGAATATGAAAAAGTAGATTATTTATTGATAAGCAACAGGATAAATAATTTAAACAACATAATTATTAAAGCTCAAAAAAAGAAAATTAAAATATTTATTCTGGGAAAGGATATTGAATATCCGCTAAATTCCGTCAAAGTCAGGGATATACTGCTTAAAGAGATTAATAAAACTTTAAACTCAATCAAAAAAAGTGACAGTGCCAAAAAGTTTTTTAAAAGTCTTTTAATTTTTAAACAAAGAGATTATGGCAAGCATGTTGGAGGTGTTTCAAACAAAAACAACAATAAGAAAATCGTCAAACAAAATACTAAAAAAATTTTTAATAAACTTTCCGATATTTCTAATCCCAAAAAAGATCTAAAAGAAATTAATAATGTAAATTCAATTAAAGAAAGTATAAAAACAGATGAGATACCGAAATATATTCCAAAGAATAGTGTTTCAGATCGGAAAAATTATTCAAACATCTTAGATGGGGCAAAGAAAAGTCAAAATATTGATAAAGGTAATACCTCTTTTAACACTGCTGATATCAAATCTGTTGATTATAGTTTAAATAAAAATTCAGAATTTATTATAAAGAGAAAATTTAAAAATAAAGAGTATCAAATTAAAACAATAAGACAAAAAGTTATTGCTGTAACAAAAGCCAAAGGAGGTGTCGGAGGGACCATAATTTCAATATTTCTCGGTTTATTGTTTAGGGAACTTAAAACGCTTTTAATTGATTTGAATTTTAGTGAGGGCGGAAGTGATATATGCTATTACCTGGATATTCCAAAAGCTCCGAATCTAGCAGTTTTTACCGAAGGATATGATAAAGATGCATTTTGTAATTCTATTTTAAACATAGTAGATAACCTGGATGTTATTCAGTCTCCATCAACATATATACAGTCAAAAAAAATTGACTTAAAAGATATTTACAGTCTCACAGACATTGCACGTAAAAAATATGATCTTATTATTTTTGATCTTCCGAATTATATAAACGAGTTTTATCTTGGGATTATTGATCTTACAGATCTGCTGGTGATGGTCTCTGATTGTACGGCAGGAAGTATAGGAAGACTTCTGAATATAAACAATAAATATGTCTGCAATGAGCTGGAAAGGATTCTTATAATTAATAAGTATAATAAATTTAATTCTCTTAAAGTCGGCATAGATATCCTGAAAGATTATTTTAATATAAGCAGCATTGCCACTTTAAAAGAAGTTGATGTCTTAAATTCCAAATCAGATTTTAAATTATTTGATTTTAATAATTTTGATGATTTTAAAAATTTATCCAATATGGTAACTGAAATTTTAACGAGGTAAAAGAAAAAGAAATGAAATATTCATATAGAAAATATATTATTCTGGCAGTTTTAGGATCATTAATAATTGGCATTGCCGTATATTTATTTTTAAATAGTTATCTTGAAAAAGTAGGAATAATAGTTTTGCAAAGGAATGTATCCAGAGGTGAAATTATAAAGGAAGAAGATATTTCCATAGGTTATTTTCTTAAAAACTCTCTGCCACAGGGATATCTAAAAGATAAATCTGAAGCTTCAGGAAAAGAAATAAATACAAATAGATTTAAAGGTGATTATTTGGCTAAGGAAATGTTTTCAAAAGAAAAAGAAACAGATTTATCCAGGAATCTAAATAGTGAAGAAATTCTTATAAGCATAAATCTGGACTCGAAAGAAAAAATAGTCGAAGAGTTAAAAGCCAATGAAAAAATAGCCATAGTTTCTACTGAAAAAGATAAAGAAATGGAGGATTTATTTTATAAGGAAAATTATGGTACCGACAATAATCTGATCGTTCACAGTTCAGATAATACACAAGCCAATATTGATAAAGACAATTTAAATATTCTAAATGAGGCTGTTAATTCCAGGGATTACCTGGAGTCATCAGTAATAAACATATCTGAAAATGTCAGCTTAATTGACGGATATCTGATTATGGAAAATATTGAAATACTTGCAATAAAAAATTTTCAAACAAAAAATTCCGTTATATTAACAAATAATGAAAATGAAATTACTACCCTTTATTTAAAATGTAAGATAATCGAATCTCCATATCTTGCTAAATTAAGTTCCAGTGGAAAATATAAAATATTAATCGGTAAGAATCAGGACTAAAAACAAGTTAGAAAATGAATTCAAATACAAATTTAAATCTCGAAGATGGCAATTTAAATAAGGCTAACAGTCTTATAATATCCATAATCTCAAATAAAGGAGGGGTTGGGAAAACTTCAATTGCTATTTGCTGTGGTATATATTTTGCTCACAGACAAAATAAAAAAACTCTTGTTGTGGAACTTGACAGTTCTCCCGGGGACTTTGGTCCGCTTTTTGACATAAACAATGATAATTCATTGGATATTGCAATCAAGTTTCCCGACAGATTTAAAAATTATGTAAAAAACATTTATAAAAATCTGGATGTGCTAAAAGGATTTTCCAATCCTATTAATGCTGAATCAATAAAAGAAATAGAAATTCAGACTTTGTTTCATCTTATGTCTGAGTTTTATGATGTAATTATTATAGATACTCAGACCGTGCTAAACGGAACTATTATAGATGCATTAAAAATTTCAGACAATATCATCCTGGTGTCTGAATCTACTATTGAAAGTTTGTCAAGAATTTCTGAATTAATATCAATTCTAAATAACAAATTCCTGATTGATAAAAACAAGTTTCAGTTAATTGTAAATAAAAAGAGATTTTTTGATTTATTTAAAGTAAAAGATATCTCAAAAATATTGGATTTTCCGGTAAAGGGATTTATTTCTTTCGATAAAAAATTTAATAAGAATTTAATTATTTTTAACCAAAACAGTTTTATCAGATCAAAGCTTAACATTGAAGTTGGCAATCTAATCAATAATTTTATTTCAAGCGGAGTGATCAATGAGTTTGCAGGAAAGGCTTAATGAAAGCAGGGTTTTAAATGCAAATGATGAAAATAAAATAACCAGCCTAATTAAAGATAAAATTAAAAATGGCAAATATACATTTAATACAAACTTTGAGAGCAAAAGTGAGTTTAAAGATAAATTGTTTGTATTAATCAATAATGAACTTGAAAATCTGTATCCATCCTTAAAATTTTTTATTAATAATGAATTTGTTGAAAAGATTTTATCGGATATATTCGGGCTTGGAATTCTTGAAAAATACCTTCAGGATAAAGATGTCACGGATATTTTTATTCAGGATAAAGAAATGATAATTATTAAAAATGGGTTAAAGACTTATTTGGGTGAAGTATTTGATACTATCGAGGATGTTTACCTGGTTATAGACAGAATAAAAACACACTCTAATAAAATAATTGATCAAAGAGTTCCGTTTTTAAATACTGATTTATATGAAGGAAGCAGATGCTCTATAGTTATTCCGCCGGTATCGGATAAAGTTTATATCTCCATAAGGATTTTCAATTGTCTTGATTTTAGCCTGGAAGATTTGTTAAAAATTGAAATGTTTGATGAAAAAATTTACTTGACAATTATTGAGCTAATTAACAGTAAAAAAAATATCATTATTTCAGGTGCTATGGGGTCAGGGAAAACTACACTTTTAAATACTATGGCTAAATTGATCCCCAGAAATGAATTCATCAATATCATTCAGGATACTCCTGAAATCAGATTGAAAGAACATCCATATGTGAGACTGCTTACTACAAGGCCGAGGTCCAGAGAAATAGACAATGAGATAAGTCAGGATAAGTTACTCTTTGAAACTTTGCGAATGAAAGCAGATAGGATAATTATAGGTGAAGTAAGAGATTCAATGGCTGCTTACCAGATGCTTCAAGCTTTAAATACCGGACATAACGGGAGTTTTAGCACAATCCACGCAGATTCTTCACTTGATGCACTTTTAAGATTGGAAACACTAGCCTTGGAATACAAACCTAATTTAAACAGCAGAGTTATAAAGAAAATTATTTCAAGATCCATAGATACAATTATTTTTTTGGAAAATGAAATGGATGCCAATTCCAATATTGTAAAAAGAAGAATTAAAGAAATAGCCTTATTAGAGAAGGACTTAAATGAAAGGGGTGACTTCAAATTAATATATCTTTAACAATTGCAATTTTCTCTTCTTTTGGTTCTGTCTATCTGTTTTTATTTATAATTATCTTTTATTCCCATAGGAGAAAAATAATTTTAAATAAGCTAATCAGAAATGAAGAATCTAAAACTGAAAAAACCGAAAAAAAGAATTTATATGAAAGGATTAATCATAGATATAAGACAGCTGATATACCTCTTTCTTTTGAAGAATTCATAGTTGCTGTTTTTATAATATTTTCTGTCGAAACATTAATATGTATATATTTTTCTGTTTCATCTTTTATCTTTGCACTGATATACTTCATCAGCATTTTTATTATTTACATCACTATTAATGTTTTTGTTTTATATATAAAGCAGAAGAAGGAAAATCAGCTGGAAACATTTTTAATAGACCTGGCAGGAAATCTTTATATCAATCCTAATATAACAGTCGCAATCAGAAGATCACTCGAAAAAACAGAACCTCCGCTAAGAAATGACCTGCAGATTGTATTGGATGATTGTGCTAAGGGATTGCTTATTCAAGATGCTTTAAGAAATATGATCAATCGCAACAGAAGCAATTTGATTGAAATAGTGCTGAGGGGAATAATTGCGGCAAATGAAAAAGGTGTTGATTTAATAGCTTTTCTGAATTATCAGATTGGGTATTTAAGAGATAAAAAATCACTTAATAATTATATAAAAATATTGAGTACAGGCCCTAAATATACATCTTATTTTATAATGATTATTCCTTTGATATCTATATGCTTCATTTTGCTGATTAATAAGAATTTCATAAGTTTTTACCTGGAAGGGATTGGACTTGCTGTAATAATATACAGTATAGCCAGCTATATAACCGGATTTTTACTGATAAATAAAATAATTAATAATCTAAATAGAAATATTATATCACTATGAAAATTATAGAAATACTACTGGCAATTCTAACAACCTTGTTTGTTTTTATTATAATCTTTAATTTCAGAAGAAAAAATTTTGAGTCACTACTGTTTAATACAATATTTATAGATAAATTAAGATCAACTGGCAAGAATAAAATTTCCAACATCTACAGTATTGAATTTTATATGGATAATTATAAGAATATTAAAATGTTTGGTTTTAAAATTGACAGCAAGGAAAAACTTTTAATACTTAAGATATTCCTTAGTTTTAATGCTTTTATTTTAATAAATTTTGCGGCAATAGTTTTTCAAAAAAATTTTATAGTTATTTCCGTTATCGGCGCTTTAATATTTTTTTTACTGCCTTCCGAACTGCTTAAGGGCAAATTAAACAATATAAAAAATAAGGTACTCATTGAATTACCGGATTTTATCGACATCTTGTTTTCCTTAATAAATGCAGGTTTGAATCTTGATGAATCTATAAAATATTTTACGGAGAATTATGATGGGGAAATCAGGAATTTATTAAGAGTTTTTAGAATCAGGCAGCTGGAAGGATTCAGTAAAAAAGAAGCTTATGAACATATCGGAAGACTTTCATTCTGTGAAGAGTTTAATAGGGTTGTTAAAGTTCTTTCGCAATCGGAGATAATAGGAAATCCTATAAAAGAGGTACTTAGAAGTTTTTCTATAGAAATAAGGAACAGCCAGAAAGATCAATTAAAAATAAAAGCTGAAAAATTAGAGAGTAATCTTATATTTATAATTTTTATATTTATTTTTATTCCTATGCTGCTGATATTTCTGATACCTGTTTTCCCTCAAATCAAATTATTATTTTAATTTAAATCTTAGCAGCAGATTTATTTAGCATAAGCTGGAAATTTTTTTGTAATTTGAAAGTTTATTTTTTATCTAAAAAAAGAGGAGGTAAAGATGGTAAAGCTAAAAAAAATATTTATGGATTTTTATTTTAGCGAGAAAGGTTCGACATTAATAGAAATTGCTTTGTATATTGCACTGGTAGTTATTGTTTGTATTGCGGTGGTTACGGCATTGGGTGATAAACTCCAAGGTGTTTTTCAGAAAATAGTAGACAGTCTTTAAAATATTTAATTAGTTCCTGGTTAATAATTGGCTGAAAAGGTCGAAATGAAAAAATTTTAAGCTCAATTTAAAAAATAACACATAAAATTTCAACATTTATCAAGAACTGATTAGTTCCTTATGAAAAATTTGTTAAAAAAGCATGTTAATGAAAATGTAGAGGATGGTCCAATAAATATTGATTATTAAATATCAGAATCGTAAATCCAAATCTTTTACAATACAAATTATAAAGTTGCAATTATTCGAGAAGAGATATTGTGGAAATATCTAAAGACAATAAGAATAGCTTAAGAAATAATACAGGAAGTGCATTGCTTGAATTTGCTCTGATCGCCCCAATTCTTTTATTGCTTTTTGCGGGAATAATTCAATTTGGTTTTATAATGAATGCCAAGGTTGTTGTTAATTCTGCTTCTTACGAAGGTGTAAGAGCGGCAACATTATCTGACGAGCCGGAAGAAAGCGCAGCAACAGCAGTTTTAAATTATGCATCGTCTTCAATGCCAGGCTGGAATTTTAATGACAGGTTAAAGATAGAAACCAATGCTGCTGGGGACAATCCGGGGGATAATATATCTGTTAAAGTAATTTACGATGTGCCTAATTTTTTTAGCAGGCTGATCCATCTGCCCGATGATGAAAAAATCAGCATTATTGGTGAGAGTACTATGCAGATAGAAGAAAAGGAATAATCAGAAGGATATTATAAAAGGAATAGGTGACGAGTTTTTTAATTAATTACTAATAATTAATATTAATATTTTATATTTATTTCTTGTAATAGTCAAAGGAAAAATATGAAAAAAATTAAGATATTTTTATTTATTCTGCTGTTTCTTGGCAGTACCTCTTTGCTGGCTTTTGTGTTTATAAGATATCAGGAATTAAGAAAGCAAACTGCGGCAGACAGCAAGGATGCCGCCATGGCAAAAGAATTGCTTAGCAGGGTTAAAAATTTAAAGGACGTAAATGAGCCTGTCGGTATTTGGGACGAATATGGGAATCTGCTTGATGTGACTGATGCTACTGCTATTGATAGCAGCGGAGAAGTTACAGAAGTAACAAAATTTGAAGTTTTTAAAGATAAATACGGAAACGATGTAAAAGTTAAGTTAAAAAAACAAATTGAGATAACTAAAGATGGAAAAACTTTGGAAATCTGGGGTTTTGACAAGCCTTATGAAATGCATACCAGATATTACTGCGGAGAAATCAAGGAAATAAGAGAAAATTCAATAGTTTTTTTAGTTGACTCGGAAAGCGACTTTGAAGAATTTGATGCGCATGTTTATCACATGAAAAATATTAGAGATTATGAAAAAATATTTGATTTTAATGACTATGATTTAAAAAATGATAAGGGATTTATGATACCTCCGGATAGTATTCAAATTGGTTTTAGAAAAATGGTAGCGATTAAAGATTTTGAAAAATATTTTAATAAGAAAATTATCGTACAGGAGAGTGTTATTACTTTTTTTAAAAACAGTCCTAAGACAACTACTCTAGCCTTTAAGGAATATTATTAAAAAAACAAT
>JAJFVM010000030.1 GCA_021371805.1 bacterium | reverse complement strand
TCTGTATTCTTCTATAATCTATATCGATATCGGGCACCCTTTGGTTCCAAAGTTTTTGAAGCGGATACTCACTAAAATTTTCTTTTATATCTTCATTTATCAAGACTCTCAAGTCATAGCCCGCTTCCTTAAAAGACCTGGCTATTATATCGGTATTCAAAGCCCATTCGCTTGGTGGGTCGCCCCCTTTATAATAATTTGGTTCCTGTGAACCTTCTATAAATATATTTTTGGATCTAATTTCCAATTGTTTTTTTGCCCCCAAAACTATGTCTTTGGCATCATTATTTCCGTTTTTATTAAAATCGCTTTTTACATCAATCTTATCCAAATCTATCAATCTGTATCTTGGCAAAATCTTTGAAAGTGCCGTTTCAGGTTCATAAGTTGACTTAAAGCTATAATTCCCCGTACTTAGTAAGACGATAAAAACAATAAACAGGATTATCATTATTATTATTAAAAATGTTCCTCTATATGATTTTATCATGATTTTTAATTAGACTTCCTGTTTAAGCTTTACTATTTATAAAAGAATATCTAAAACAGATTTAACGATGAGAAATTCAATCCAAATAAATTGATGCCAAACAAACCAATGAGATAGAGTATTCCAAAAACAAATATCAGAAATATAAAGCAATATATAAAAGCCAGGGCGGGCTTTGAAAAGATTGCTTTATCGTTATATATGTCAACTTTACCGGTAAAACCCGAGATTATTATCCGAATAATACCCGCAATGAAAAACCCCAAATATATTGCCACGGAAACTATTACCGCCCAGCTTAACAAAGGTGTCAGGTTACTCAACCCTCCGGCAAATGCCTTAGGGATAATACTCATATAATAATTCTTATGAGTAAACCCGGCAAAAGCGGGAATACCAATCAAAGAAATGCAACTAATTATAAACCCTGCAGACACTGCTTTGTTTTTAATCAAAATACTTCTTAAACCGTTTATATCATTACTGCCGGTATTATTTTCAATCAATGTAAATATTACGGCAAGCGGAAGCCAGGATATTATCATCAACGATAATCCTGAATAATTAAGCATTCTATAGCCATCCTCGTTAACATAATCGACAATATAAAGAAGAAGATTAAGGATATTTCCTGTAAATATAAGGAGTATAAGATTTGACAAAATCTTTCTAAGGTTTTTGCTTTTTAAAACCGCCAAACCACTTCCTATAGCTGAAACAATCGTTATCAAAGCAAGAGAAAAAACAAGTATTGTTTTATAATCTTCTTTTACATTATAAATAATCAAGGCGAATCTGGAAGTAAAAATAAGTCCAGGTAAAAAATAAAATAACCACATCAAATAACTAAAGACACCCGAAGAGCCAGTGGTTACTCTTATATAAGGTGATTGAAATGGGAAAAACCCATAATAAAGATATAAAGCTAACGCTAAAATACTGAAAACGAAGCCAAGGTTATCTTTATATGTACCAATCCCTTCTGCAAGCTGTATAAAATTCTTAAAATCAAAGACACCGTAAAGCAAAGATATCGCAAAAAAGATAAAGAGTAACGAAAAAACAACTGCTAGAAAGAATCTAACGATATTATTGGCAGATATATTATAAATATTTGCGATAGCAGATTTTCTGGAATCATTTTGACTCTTTAAAGCGAATAACCCACTTTCATTCATTAATGTTGCCAATGCAAAAAGTGAAATAAGGAAAAAAACCAGACTAGCAAAAAAAACAATAAAATTCCTTGAAATTGTAAAAAATATCAGTGAAGCAGATGAAAACAAGAAAATAATATTTAACTTTAAATAGAATTCTGATTCGCCGTTAAATACAAATATTATTATCAACAATATAATCGAGATTATCAAGATATAAGAAATCTCTATTATCTGAACAAGTCCGGATGTAAATAAATTGTCGGAATAAACACCATTATTTAAAAAACCGATTATATTTATTACAAATGAACTCACAAATGCCAGCATAGAGAATATAAAACTAAATATTTTTATTCGTTTTGTCTGAGAATTCGCAAAAAATAAAAAGACTAAAATAGTACCAAGTAAAATGGTTATAGAACCGAATGGATTCATGAACGTATTAATGCTTTTTATCAAATCCATTATTCACCCAACCAATCTTTGATTCCGAAATAATAAAGACCCGAGGAAAAGTCAAATCCGTCAGATTGATATTGGTATGTATTTGAATTTAAGTAAAAAACAATCATGAATTGAAATAAAAATATCAAAATAACCGAAATAAGAACAAATGTCACAGCCCACACGGAAGTGCCGTAAAGAATCTGTGCGAAACCAAGAAAGTTAATTACGGCAGCAGTCAATATGCATTGTAAAGATATTATAATCTTTGTCACACTGCCAAAAAATAATGAACCAAAAACCCCAATCAAAAACAATAGCGAACTCGCAAGGAATATAAAAGTTATGTTCATCTTATCTTTTTCTCCTATTGTTTATTATCGTGGTCGACCATATTACAAGTACAAAAAGCGAAATTATAAGCATTATCACAAGAATCATATAATTTGAAAAAACTTCCTTCGCGATATCTGAAAATGCTACTATCGTTATTTTATCGGTAATCTTAAATGATTTGATATAACCACCATTAAATATAAAATACAAAACAATTATCAGAGCAGAAAAAAGTACCGGCGCTACCAAATTTAAAACCGTTTTTTTTGTATCACTTTTCCCACTTTCTTTGTCGGTAAAATAAGCACTTGCATAATCGATATCACCATCTTCACTAATATTTTTTATAGAAAAAATATCTTTTTTTAGTTCAAATAAATAAAATATAGACATAAAAAGGAGAATCGGTACCGACAAAATAAAAGTAAGCTCCATAAATTCAAGAGTAATATATAAGAATCCTGAAAATAAATAAAAAAGGAAAATAAAAATAAACTTTTTTAAAGGTTTTATTACAATAAGAGATAAAATGGAAAACAATATAATTGCTCCCAAAATCACATACTGTAAATTTTTTATAACCATCAGATTACCGATATCCATCACCGACTCCAATCACATCATGGTTTAGCCCAGAAATCTCTTATAGAATATTCTGCCTGTTTCACAAGGTCAAGTTTTTCAAGTTTCAGACTTTCAATATCATATTCCGCTAATTGATATCTGTAGGAAAGTTCGATTGCCTTATATTTGCACACTTCCGCACAATTGCCGCAAAAGCTACAAAGCCCGAGATTTAAATAAAATTCTTCTAAGTTTGTTTCCATATCTTTATATTCACTCTTTACCGTTATACAATTCTGGGGACATGCTTTCTCACAATCCTTGCACCCGTTGCAAATAATTTCCAGCGTATCTAGGTTGAGTCTCAATCTTGGCAACCCCCGACTTCCCTCATGTATTATTATTTTTTCCTTGGGATAGAGGACCGTCCTTGGCTTTCTGAACATATTACCAAGATTTATAAAAAAATTTTTAATCACTCTAAACATTTTTTGTTTTAATCGATCTCAAAATATCTTATTTTATATTTATATCAAAGAATAAATATTTCTTAATACATAAAAGGCCACGGTAAATAAAAGATTAAATATGGATAAAGGGACAAGCATTTTGTAACTTAGGTTTATGATTTTTGTTTCACTTGTTATGCTCGATATAGATCTTTCAAAAATTATCAATATCACAAGCACGATGTAAAACTTAATCGCTACCATGATATCCCCTCTTACTATATGAAACTTTTCCCAACCTCCCAAATATAGGGTATTGAAAAGGATTATGTTTAAGAAAATTATCAAATATCCCGAAAATCTGTGTACTAATTTCGTTATTCCTTCGCCCTCTTTTAAAATATTTCCTTCATATGTAAACTGGTTTAAGTCAAAAAGATTTAAAAGTTTTACCTGCAGTACCATACTTATAAAAAATACGAT
>JAJFVM010000017.1 GCA_021371805.1 bacterium | reverse complement strand
ATTTCATCGATATTAGATTCCTTCATGCCTAAAGCAGTGAGAAAGGATGCGATCTGGCTTTCATTTGATCTGCCATCCATTATGTATTCCATTGCATCATATGCCTCTTTTGCACTGAGATTTTCATATCTCATTATTTTTCCAATTGCTTCTTTTAACATTAACTACTCCTGTTCTAATTTTAAAATTATTATTTTTTAACCATATTAATTTGCGGCGTTAATAGATCTGAAGATTGCTCCGGCTTTATTTAATGTTTCCTCCCATTCATTTTCAGGCTCTGAATCATTTACTATTCCTGCACCGGCTTGTATATATGCTGTTTTATCGTTTATTACAGCTGTTCTTATTGTTATACAGGTATTTAAACTGCCGTCATAGCCAAAATATCCGATAATTCCGCCATAAATATTTCTTCTGTCAGGCTCAAGTTCGCTTATAATCTGCATTGCTCTTATTTTTGGGGCTCCCGATAAAGTACCTGCAGGAAAAGCGCTCTTTATGGCATCAAATATTGTTTTGTTCTTGTCAAGTGTTCCTTCAACTCTTGAAACAAGATGGATTACATTTGAATATTTTTCAATACCCATATATTTTTTTACTTTAACGCTCCCGTACCTGCAGACTCTTCCCAAATCATTTCTTGCAAGATCTACCAGCATGTTATGTTCAGCTTTCTCCTTTTCATCGTTTAGAAGTTCATTAATCAAAATCCTGTCTTCTTTTGAGTTTTTGCCTCTTTTTCTGGTCCCGGCTATAGGATAAGTCTGAATTTTTTTCCCATTAATTTTTAATAAAGGTTCAGGTGATGAACCAATAATTTTAAAATTTCCAAAATTCATATAATACATGTATGGAGACGGATTAATTGATCTTAGCGTCCTATAAATATTAAAAGGTTCTGAAAATTCGTTAGTGGAAAATTTTTGAGATAACACTACCTGAAATATTTCCCCGTCATGTATATATTTTTTAGCTTTCAGGACTGCTTTCACAAATTCATCTTTGCTTAAATTAGAATTAAAACTTATATTACCGGCATTGTTAAAATCAGTTTTTGATAAAAACTTATTTTCAATTATATTTATTTCATTTTTCTTAAATATTTCTTTTTCAAGACTTTCAATTTTCTTAACAGACCTTAAATATACTCTTTCCGCATTATCATTTACGCCGATTCTTTCAGTGGAAATTATTTTCATCCTGTTTAATAAATGATCAAAAATTATTACCAGATTTGTAAGCACGAGTAAAATTTCCGGAAAAACTGTTTCAGAGCCGGGAAGCGGAATATTTTCAAAATAATGAACCAGGTCGTAACCTAAATATCCTACGGCTCCTCCCGTAAAATGATTCAGACCAGGATCCTTATATATATGATAATTTTTCATTATATTTTCAATTTCTGCCAATGGGTCGCCGGTTATGTTTTCGGTTTTTCCTCTTTCATGATCTTTAACAGTAAAAACTTCACTTGCAAATTCTAAAGCAGCATTATGACTTACACCAATTATAGAATAACGGGAAATAGTCTTTTCACCTTCAACACTTTCAAGTAAAAACATCTCTTTTTTTAAACCACCTGCCTTTATGAAAATAGAGGTTGGTGTTTCAGTATCGACCATATATTCTTTATAAACAGGTATTAAATTATATTCTCTTGCTCTTTCAACAAATTCTTTTTGTGCCGGTAAATACATTTTGCCCTTGCCTTTTTATTTTGTTTTAAAAATTCTTTATCTTTTTCTTGTGCCAATAAAAAAGAGTATTTCCGGGAATTTATTTATGTTTAGCCCCTGGAAATACTCTTTTTTTTATTTATAGATATATAACTAAAAACCGTTAAACTGCTTAAGATTGTTTTTTAATTACTTTTAAACAATTAATTATGTCTTCATATATTTAAGTTATCTTTATAATTATATAAAAACACACAATACGGTAATGAACTGACATAATTAAACAATTTTCCATAGAAGAAATTACACAAAAAAACAACAGGCTAAACTTTTAGTTTAGCTTTGCCATGAGGAGCTGTTTTTAAGCCATAAAATCAAGCTGTATAATTCTTTGGGAGAATTACTATTTTGGCTTAAACCAGTTAAAAATAATTTTTTAATTAAATAATTCTTATACGTTATCATTTTAAAAAAACATGGTATTATCAAAAAATCCCTTTTTGGATTTTAAAAAATATTATCAAGATAAAAATATAAAGTCAACATTATTGATTTCATATAATTATTATTTTTAAATCATGGATTTAACAATATCTGCTCTTGTTACGATTCCAACAACCTTTTTATTCTCATCAATTATCGGAACCCTGTTTACTTTACTATTTACCATAATATCAGCAATTTCGTTTACCGGTGTCTGCGGATTTGCTGTTTTAACACGTTGGTTCATGATTTCTTCAACTTTAGTGTTTAAATAATCCTTAACATTTTCATTGTATTTTTCAAAATCAACCATATATACCGACACCATCAACGGATCAAAATAAAATGGAAACTTTATCTTTATATTATCTTTTATAATATCAGCTTCGGTAACAATACCTATCAATTTATCTTCCTTATCAACAACAGGAACACCGCTCACCTTATTTTTTAAAAGTATATTTGATAATTCTCCGATAGTTATATCTGATTGAACGGTTACTACGTTGGTTATCATGATATCATTAGCCTGCAGATCAGCCATAACAGCCTCCTTTCATGGTTAAGTTTATGAATATTCTTTAATTATATAATTTATTAAGAAGATATTCTTAAATTTTATGAATTTATCTTATATTTTTAATATTTCTTTTTATATACAATAAATATTCTGTTGACTTTAAAAATTTTTGCAAGACAGCTATAGCCGCGTTATAAACAATCAGATTCAGATTTACACATAGGGAAAACAAGATACCGGACAATGTATAAACAAGGCAGTTAAACTATCTTTCTAATATTAGTTCATATAATTATTATTTTTAAATCATGGATTTAACAAT
>JAJFVM010000222.1 GCA_021371805.1 bacterium | reverse complement strand
AAATATTCCTCCACCTCCACCCATTAAAGAAATTAGAAGGCCTATGACAAGTCCTGCCACAGGTAATAGATAAATCGGCAAATGCACTATATCACCCCTTAAAATCGCCAGCTAATTTTTCAAAGGCTGGCAACGAATTTTTAATAGTTTTGAAGCCGACACAGTAAGAAATACGAAAATAACACGGGAACCCAAATCCACTGCCCGGCACTAAAAGAAGATTATATTTTAAATCAAGTTTCACAAAAAAATCTCTACTTTTTTAGTATTCTTCAATACCTACAGCAGCATTTAGGTATCCCCCGATGACTTGTTGGAACAATGCAGGTGCATTTACAAATCCCAGGGTGAGCCAGAAGAATATCCAATAACCTATCTTGATGAAGAAGATTATTAAAAAATTTGCTGTAATTAAGTAGAGGCAGAATATCAATTCCTTCCTCTGCTGCTTCTATTTTGACTGACCCCAAAGTCAGACCCCAACTTTAGATCCAAAAATTTTCTGACCGAGAATTTGTCGAGACCCAAATTTCAGGCCTTAACAAACTTTGGCAAACCCAAAAAAACTTTGATTATCCAATGAAGAACTGGCCTGTAGTTATCCGACTCTGAATTCAATTGATACCATGTCTGGGTCATATACGTAGAAATATGTGCTGTTCTCATCGGGTTTCCTGATCTCTGTAGCATTGTATCCCATGTCGAGTGCCTGCTGCTGTTTCGCAACGATGCCTTCTTCATCTGTGAAGAAGCAGGCTACCAAACCTTTTGATGAGCACTTGTCACCTCTGGATGCGCATACAAGTTCAACTTCAATCTCTCCGCTCTCATCTTCCATGAAGCAGAGTGATGCCCCTCCCAGAGTCTCTTCGCCGGCCGTAATTTCTCTGAATGGTTTCAACCCAACGAAATCCTGATAAAACTTCTTCGATGCTTCAATATCTCTGCACATGATTGTCATTCTGAATTTTTTCATTTTAACCTCCATCTCGCAGCAATGCTGCGATACAAATAGGGATGAAACAACCTCGTCCCCTGATCCTGCTGTATAATGGTCTTGGTTGGAGTGGATACACTACAAAGCACGGGTGAGGTAGCCGTTGATTTCTCCACAGATCAAAACAGTATTTAACCAGTGCACGGGATGTCCTCCTAGCACAAATGAGTGGCTCCTATAACAATATAAACAACATCGTTACAGTATTTATATAACTTTTCCTGCCGATTTACAAGTGTCGTTTTTTGCGTGGATTGAAACTTGACAAGCCAAAAGTGATTTAGTAACCTTGTAAGTCGCACCCCGTGCGGGTGCATGGATTGAAACATAATTCAGGCCTTAACTCCTGTACCATTTTACCATCGCACCTCCGTCAATGCGGAAAAACCTGTATTCTTAACGAATTTGGCAGAGAAAATTATTTACAGTCTCTTTATGATTTTGCGTATCTAACTAAAATAAATATTTCAAACCTGAACACAATCCTCAATTAAAAACAAACGCAGTTACGCTTGTGATCTATTTTCTCATACTTTGCAAAACTTCTTTTGTTATCAGATCCACAAGTGAGTCATAAACAACGGTTTTTGCATCCGGCTTAAATTGAGGTTCAGTCAGACCGCAGCTTGATTCGTCGCAGGAAATGCACAGAGTCTTATCGGAAGCCGTAATATTTTTGCTTCCAAATACTTCCATTCTCCCCATGACTGTTTTCTTAACATCAGCCTGAACTATCTTGGCCAGATCTCCATAACTGATACAGTCAGGATTTTCGTTTAAAAATATCCTTGCGGCTTTAACGGCACTGGCAGACATTTCGGTATAAAAATTGATTTTTGAAATTCCAAGGCTTATCGCTTTTTTAAAATCATTATCGGATATTCCGGATCCGCCATGCAGAACAATAGGAATCGGTATCGCATTATTTATTTTTTCGATTCTTTCAAAATCAAGGTTTGGCTCTCCCTTATAAGTTCCATGAACATTTCCTACGGAAATTGCCAGAGCATCCACTCCTGTCTCCTCATAAAATCTTACCGCATCCCCGACTTTTGTAAAGGATTCGGCACTTGCTTCATGCGGAGTAGGAGCAGCAATACCGACAGCTTCTCCTCCTATATTTCCTATTTCTCCTTCTACTCCGACACCAACACTATGCGCAATCTTTACTATTTCTTTTGTTTTTGCAATATTTATATCGAGCGGTTCTTCGCTGCAGTCAAACATAACAGAAGTAAATCCTGCTCTTATTGCTCTGATTATCGTATCAAAGTTTTTTCCATGGTCCAGATTGATGCAGACCGGAATACTTACCTCTTTGGCAGCCCTTATAATTGCAGGTGCAATGTGTTCAAGATTCAAATACCTGAAATGAACTTCCGCTAGTTGCATGATAACAGGTGAGTTGGATTCGATTGCTGCTTCCATGATCGGATCTATGAAATTAATGCTTGTGACATTAAAAGCCCCCACGGCATATTTATTTTTGCTGGCATGATTTAAAAGATCTTTCAAGTTAATAAGTGCCATAAAATAGTCCTCCCGATATATTAATGAATCTTTTGTTTAAAAATTAAAATCTGATGTTAAAACCGATTTAATAATATAATAAAAAACAAAAAGCGCCAATTAATTTTGCCGCACTTTTATGAATTATACATAATTACATAATTTTTAGAAATATGTATTAATTTAAGTAAGAATTTTATAAAATTATTTAAGAAGCTAAGCAAGGAGTGTTTTTTAAGTTCAGCATCTTCATATTTATAACCATTCCTTTCGCTTTGTTCAAGGCACAAAACAGGATGGAAAACTCATTGTCCTTAAGCTTATTTTTATTTATAAGTATTGTTAATTTGATTTTTTTTCAAACTTTACTAATTCAAAAATTAACAAATTTAAAATGACAATTATCGGGAGGAAGCTCATGAAAGCTAAATTAACCAAAAATATCATAATTGCAGTAGTTGTTCTTGTAATTTTTTTGATTCTGATATTTAACAGTTTTGTTATTGTTAATGCAGGTAATGTAAAAGTCCTGACACAATTCGGAAGGACGACAGGCGTTGTTTTTAATCCGGGATTTCATGTAAAAGCTCCATTTATTCAAAACACCGTCAATTATTCGACAAGACAGGTGACTTATGAAACAAGTGATAATTCTGAATCAAGTACAGCAAATTTCAGGGATTTTGTAATTGATACCACTTCTTCTGACGGACAGCAGATAACTTTGAAATACACCATAAGATTTTCAATTGATGCAAAACAGGCAGTCTGGATTTTAAACAATATCGGTACTATGGATGATCTTGTAGAAAAGGTGGTTAAAGCAGAATCCAGGTCAATCAGCCGTAACATCCCTAAAAAATATACGGCAGCCCAGCTTTATTCAAAAGAGGTTTTTGATGTTCAGGAAGAAATATATAACACTTTGAAAGAAAAGTTCAATAAAAACGGTGTCATTATGGACGATTTTCTCCTAAGAAAAATTGATTTTACCGATCAATATTTTAATGTCCTTGAAGAAAAACAAATAGCGCAGGAAAAAATAGTTGTTGAAAAAAATATCCTGGAACAGGAAAAGATTAAAAAAGAGCAGGTCATAGTACAGGCACAGGCAGAAGCCGAACAAATTAAAATAAAAGGTGAAGCTTTAAAACTATATCCTCAGATCATACAGCTTGAGTTTATCCAGAAAATGTCCCCGAATATTAATTGGGGTATACTTCCGGAAGGAGTCCTGCCATTTCTTGATCTGGCCAAAATATCAGGCAGTTTAGGAAATATTACCCAGGATACCCAGAGTACAAGCGGAACAAGCACAGATATGTCAACGGACTCTGCCGGTACATTTGAAGAAACTACCACTACAACGGAAGGGTAAAATAAATTTTAAATATAATAGGAATCAGATTGAGTACGGGTAAAACCCTGGGGAATTAAAACCGGAATTTAAGCTTATTATGTTACGATAGGGATGATTATGTTTTCGATTTTAAGGCAAAAATTTTTTGATTGGCAAAATAAAATTAAAAACTACAATAAGATCGCAAATATTTCATCAAATTTAAGAAGATATTTTGCCACAAGCGGTTTTGATGGAATAATTACAATGCTCGGAGTTCTTGCAGGAAATTATGTTGTTAAAGTAAATGACTTCAAACACATAATAGTCATGAGTTTTGCTATTTGTATTTCTTTGGGAGTTTCCGGTGTCTGGGGAGTTTATTTTTTTGAAAGCGCAGAAAGAAAGAAGGAAATAGACGATCTGGAAAATTCCACACTTCATAATCTGGACCATACGATAATTTATTATGCATTAAGATATGCGTCACGGATTTCAGCAGCAGTTAATGGCTTTTCCGCAGTAATAACTGCATTAATACCAATAATACCGTTCTTTTTTGGGAAATATTTACCTATAAATGTCTGCTACCTCCTTGCTTTCGTGATTTCCCTGCTGGTATTGTTTGCGATCGGTCTGTTTCTGGGGAAAATTTCAAAAACAAGGCTTATCGTAAGCGGCATAAAGATGCTTCTTGCAGGAGTATTTTGTGTTATTTTAAGTCTTGTGCTTGATTTTATTTCTTAAAGATTTTAATTATTGTTTGCATTTTGCCCGATCAAGTTTTTATCTGACAAAATCACGGATTTCAAATAAGTTAAAAAAGGAAAAGGGCTCTGATTAAATCAGGCCCTTTTCTCTTTTTAGCTGTTAACTTTTTAATTTTATACGAAGGAGCTTTCGTTTTATTTTTAACAGCATTAACAGCTAATCTTTTAATATTCAGAATTAATAATTATAAAATCGGAAGGTAGTTGTCAATTTCGTAATCTGTAACGAAAGTTCTGTATTTATCCCACTCGATTTTTTTGTTTTCAATAAATTTTGTAAATACATGGTCGCCAAGAGCTTCCTTCATTAACTTACTGTTTTCAAGGTTCTTAACTGCTTCATATAGATTGTCAGGTAAAGTGTCTATTCCGGCTTTGTCCCTCATCTTATAATCCATCTCAAAAATATTTTCTTCTATGGGATCCTGCAGAAGATATTTATTTTTCATTCCTTCCAATCCTGCAGCAAGCATTACGCTGAAAGCAAGATATGGATTACATGCCGGATCAGGGCATCTGAATTCAACTCTTGTTGCTTTTTCTTTTCCGGGTTTGTAAACCGGAACTCTTACTAAAGTGGATCTGTTTCTTCTTGCCCAGGAGATATATACAGGAGCTTCATATCCGGGAACAAGTCTCTTGTAGGAGTTAACCCACTGATTGGTAATCGCTACAAATTCTTTACAATGTTTTAAAAGTCCTGCTATGTAGCTTTTTGCCTCTGCTGATAAGCTGTAATTATCCTTGGGATCAAAGAAAGCATTTTTGTCTCCTTTAAATAAAGACTGGTGAACATGCATCCCGCTTCCATTCTCGCCAAAGATAGGTTTGGGCATAAAAGTTGCATAAACATCATGTTTCATTGCAATTTCTTTAACGACAATTCTGTAAGTCATTGCGCTGTCAGCCATTGTAAGTGCATCTTGGTATCTCAAGTCAATTTCATGCTGAGATGGCGCAACTTCATGGTGTGAATACTCAACACCTATTCCCATGGAATCAAGGTAGAGAATTGTTTCTCTTCTTAAGTCACTGGCAACATCCAGAGTTGTTAAATCAAAATATCCGCCATGGTCCAGTACTTCCGGTTTCCCTTTGTCGCTTTTGAAATAAAAATATTCAAGTTCGGGACCTACATAAAATGTGTACCCTAAATCTTTGGCTTTCTTCAGGTTTTTCTTTAAAATCCACCTTGGATCTCCTTCAAAATGTTCACCATTAGGCTGCATTATATCGCAAAACATCCTTGCAACTCCGCTTTCGGAAGGTCTCCATGGGAGAATCTGGAAAGTTGAAGGGTCAGGAAGTGCCATCATATCGCTTTCTTCAATTCTTGAAAAACCTTCAATTGAAGAACCGTCAAAACCCATACCCTCGTATAAAGCACCTTCAAGTTCTTCGATTGTGATTGAAAAACTCTTTAACATTCCCTGAACATCGGTAAACCATAATCTGATGAATTTTATATGGTTGTCCTTGGCTTTTTTTAAGACGAAGTCCCTCATCTCGTCCAATTTCTTGCTGTCGCTCATAGCTCCTCCTTGCGTCTTGCTTTTTTTAAATATAGAAGATATTGATAAATTAAAAAATTAAGTTTTGGTTTTTTATAATAACTTAATTATATTTCAAATAAGTTACCGGAATGTTAAATTTATGTTAAATCTTTCGGGAGAACATATATCCTACATTCCTGACAGTTTTAAACATCTGGTCGTAGGGCGAGGGAAGTTTTGAGCGTATTCTTCTCATGTGTACGTCGACAGTCCTGTTGCCGCCATAAAAATCATACCCCCATATTGTAGACAAGAGGATATTTCTTGAAAAAACTTTATCTTCATTTTGTATTAAGAATTTAAGCATTTCAAATTCTTTGAAAGTAAGTTCAATAACATTATCTTTTATGGAAAGCTCATATTTTTCGAGGTTTATGATAATATCTTCGATAATTATTAAATTTTTTGAATCTGTTTTGCCGTGCTTACTGAAGACTAAACCCGTTCTTAATAAAAGCTCTTCCTCCAGATGCTTAAGCAAAATCACATCTTCAAACTTAATAATACCCCTGGATAAAATTCCTGCCTGATCGATGTTTATTATAAGCAGACAGGGAATTTGAATTCTTTTAAGCTCTTTCAATATTTTGTAATCATAGCTTTGTTCCCCTAAATTATTTTCAGAAAAATCATAATTACTTCTCAAATTTTTATTTCCGGTAGTTTCAGTAAAGATAAAATCGGTCAAATCTATAATTATTAACCCTATTCCACTCACATCTTCTTCACTAAGAGAAGGGTTATTTAATTGAAAATATGAAAAATTTTCAGGAATTTTTTTTGAAGTGACTATGTAACTATTCTCAAGTAGTCTGGTTATTTTTTGTACCAGATCTGTATTCCTTGAAATTATTCTAATCTTATTCATTAAATCAATTATAATCTTGTTAATTAGTGTTTGGTGAATAATTCCTAAAATTTAAAAAACTATGGGACTCACTCAATAAACCTGTTTGTTATAGGATATCTTCTATCCTTGCCAAAGGCTCTGGGGGTTATTTTTATTCCCGGTGAACTCTGTCTTCTTTTATATTCGTTCATATCGATAAGACGCATAACCTTTTTTACAGTTTCAGCAGGGTAGCCCAGCGTACCAATCATATAGTCCAGATCCATATCTTCTTCCATATATGCCTTGATAATTTTGTCAAGCAAGCCGTAAGGGGGGAGGGAATCCTCGTCTTTTTGATTTGGCATTAATTCTGCCGAAGGTGCTTTTATCAGTATGTTCTCAGGGATAATGTTGTTGTATTTTTTATTTATAAATTCACACAGGGAATATACTTTTGTTTTATAAATATCCTTGATTGGAGAAAGACCGCCAGCCATGTCGCCATATAAAGTACAGTATCCTACACTGGTCTCGCTTTTATTGCCGGTTGCAAGCACAAGCCACCCGAATTCATTTGAAAGCGCCATCAGAATATTTCCTCTTATCCTTGCCTGAATATTTTCCTTGGTTAAATTTATTTTATCGGATTTAAAAATGTTCTTCAACATTTCCAGATAGGAGTCATATGTATCCGATATGGGAATCTTAATCGAATTTATTTTAATGTTTTTAGCTAATTCAAGAGAATCATTAACACTGGACTTGCTCGAAAAACGGGAAGGCATAAGAATTCCCGTAACATTTTCACTTCCAAGTGCCATTGAAGCAATAACTGCCGTAAGCGCTGAATCAACACCTCCGCTGAGTCCGATGACCGCCTTTTTAAATCCATTTTTATGCAGATAATCTCTTGTTCCAAGAACCAGAGCTTTAAGAATTTCTTCATCTTCACACGAAATCAGGTCTTTATAATTTACACACGCTAATGCGTATGTGCCTTTTTTATTTAAAGGGCTTTTTTTACCTGCAGTATCTGAGTTTTTGGCTGTTAATTCAATTAGTTCCGGAGGCTCCGCATTTTTTCTGGAAAGCTCAAGCCTCTGGTTTTTGTATCTGGTATCTTTTAATCTGATGGACTCCACTTCCTCAAGGTCAACATCATAGATGAGCTGATCTTCCTCAAAGGGTTTGCATCTTGCAAGTATCTCTCCGTTTGCATCAATAATTAAAGAATTGCCGTCAAATACCAGTTCGTCCTGACCTCCGACAAGATTGGCATATGCTATAAAAGCCCTGCAGTCGGTAGATCTTGTATGCAGCATTTTCTCACGCTCGAAAATTTTTCCCGCATGATAGGGAGAGGCCGAAATATTTATAATAAGCTGGGCACCGCCATAGATTGCCTGAATTTTTGCCGGGCCTTCCGAATAATAAATATCCTCGCAAATATTAACACCGACCAGACTGTTTTTTATCTTGAATATTTTATTCCTGGTTCCTTTTTGAAAATATCTTTCTTCATCGAAAACCGAATAATTAGGGAGGTACTGTTTGTTATAAATAGAAAAAATCCTTTTATCATGCATTATTGCTGCGGAATTAAAAATTTCATTTTCCTTATTTACAAAACCGCATATCACTGTGATTTTGTCTGCAAGCAGTTTGATTTTTTCAATATATTCCAGATTTTTATCAGTAAAGGCAGGTTTTAGCAAAAGGTCTTCAGGAGGATAACCGGTTAATGCAAGTTCCGGTAAAATGACAATATCACAGAAAAACTCCCTTGCTTTTTCTATGGATTTTGCAATTAAATTAAAATTTTTTGAGAAATCCCCGACAGCAGGATTTATTTGTGCAATACATAACCTTAATACGCTGATATTTGAACTCCTTTTGCATATTTTAAATTTTAAACATCGGAATTTAGTAAAAGCCCTTAATTCCGGTTTAATTTATTCCTGTGTACCCAGTCTTTCCCTTACTGTTTTTGAAATCATTTCAGGAGTCCATTTTGGTTCCCATACCAGATTGACCTCTACTTTGCCGATGCCGTCTATTTTTTCTATTCTTGCTTTTGCCTGCTCTTTAATATACATATGCATCGGGCATCCTTTTGTAGTAAAAGTCATATCAACATTCACATCGTTGTTCTCATTTATTTCAACTTTATAAATCAAACCCAGGTCAACGATGTTTATCGGGATCTCCGGATCATAAACTTCAGATAAAGCTTTTAATACGTCGTCTTCAGTTAATTTTTTTATTTCACTCATTTACCTTCCTCATTTCCAGCTTTAAAACTTTATTCAAGTTTTTTATTTTTTAATTTTAATTATTTTAAGACAAATGCAAAAATAAAAACAGCTCACTTCAATTTAACGCAGGAGAGATTAATAGGCAATATTAAAATATAAAATATTTATTGTTGTCTTTTTCTTTGCATAAAGGATAATGATTTCTTAGGCCAGATACAATTTCAGGCAGTATTTCTATCAGATAATCAGCTTCTTCCTTTGAATTTTCAAAACCAAGTGAAATTCTGATTGATCCTTTTGCATATTCGGAGCAAATTCCCATTGCAAGGAGTGCCTTGCTTGCTTCTGATGCGGCACTTTTACAGGCTGAACCGGCAGAAATTGCAATACCGTATTCATCAAGCTTGCTTACGATATCACTTCCGTCAAGGTATTTGAAAGTAAAATTGCAATTTCCGGGGAGTCTTTTATCCGGATGGCCATTATATGTTGTATCGCTTATTTTTTGGATAATGCTGTCTCTTAAATAATCTCTTAAACCTGCAATTTTTTCAATTCTTTCTCTGAAGCCGGATGATAGAATCTCCACTGATTTTGCAAGCCCGAGAATCCCCGGAATGTTTTCGGTTCCGGATCTTCTTCCTCTTTCCTGGCCGCCGCCGAATATCTGGGGCATTATTTTTGTTCCTCTTCTTATAAACAATGCTCCTACACCTTTGGGTGCATATACCTTATGACCTGAAATTGACATAAGATCCACATTAAGATTGTCGACATCAATGACTGCATTCATATAGCTTTGAACTGCATCGCAATGAAAAATAACATTATTTTCTTTCGTAATCCGGCCTATTTCCTCAACAGGCTGAATAGCGCCCATTATATTGTTCCCATGCATTATTGTAACCAGAATGGTTTTATTTGTTATGGCATCCTTTACATCCTGCGGATCTACAATTCCGCTGCTGTCAACCGGCAGATAAGTAATCTGGTATCCCTCCTGTTCCAAAACTCTTAAAGGCATATGTACGGCGGGATGTTCGATTTCCGAGGTTATTATATGGTTTCCCTTTTTATAATAGGCCTCGGCGATACCAAAAATTGCAATATTGTTGCTTTCCGTTCCTCCGCTTGTAAACAGTATTTCATCGGGGTAGGAGTTTATTGATTTTGCTATAGCGGCTCTGGAGTTTTCAAGAATATGTTTTGCTTCAGCTCCAAATATGTGAGGTTCAGATGCATTGCCGAAATACAAGGTCATGGCATCATAAGCGACTTTCGCAACTTCAGGCATAACCGGAGTTGTGGCGCTATGATCAAAATATATGTGCCGTGAAAGTTTTTGCATCGTTTTGAAATAATAATACTATTTAAAAATTTATTTATAGAATTTTACTTCTTTTGGCTTAAAAAATACAGGATAAAAATGTTTCTCAAAGAATTCAGGTTTTTCTAAAGGATTTGCAAGAATTTTTCAACCATATAAGGATCAAATTGTTTTCCGGCACCATTTTTTAATTCTTCAATAGCTGCACGGCGGTTTATTTTCTTTTTATATATTCTTCCATTAACTATTGTATCATAGGTATTGACAATGGATATAACCCTTGATATGACCGGGATATCTTCCTCTTTGAGCCCTTGCGGATATCCTGATCCATTCCACCATTCGTGATGTGCAAGAACCGCATCTGCAATATGTGCCAGACGCGGAGATGACCGGATTATGTTATAACCGATTTGAGGGTGTTTTTTAATAATTTTCCAGTCTGATTCCGACAATACATCCTGTTTTAAAAGAATTTCATCAGGAATGGTAACTTTGCCTATGTTATGCAGTGAGGATAATAAGGAAAGTTCTGCGAGTTCATTTTCTGGAAGATTCAAACTTTTACCAAGCTTAAGAGCCAGAATGCCTGTTTTATTTATATGCTCTTCCGTTTCAATACCTTTTTCAGAAAGGACTTTTGCAAGTGAAGTGATAATGGAGCTTGATATGTTCCTGCTTTCAATTAATTTGCTCTGGTACATCTGCTCTTCAGCCTCAATTATTACCGTATTTATATCTTTTTCTTCCGTAGTTTTGGTTGAACTGCCCATTGATATACTGACGGGGATGTTTTTTTTACTGGTAGATTTCTGACATTCTATAATTATCCGTTTTTTAATACCGGCAGTTTTTTGTTCTGTTGTTCTGGGTAAAAGCATGGCAAATTCATCTCCGCCACATCTGGCAACCATGTCTTCTTTTCTGAAACACTTTTTAAAAATCCGGGCACAGGAGCAAAGCAGATTATCTCCTTCTTTGTGGCCGAATGCATCATTTATAAGCTTGAGGCAATTAGTATCGGCAACTATCACACTTAACGGAAACTGTCTTGAAGTATCCATCCTTTTTAGTTCTTCCTCAAAATATGCCCTATTATATAGTCCTGTCAACTTATCATGAAAAGATAGAAATTTCAGTTTTTCTTCGAATTTTTTGCGTTGAGTTATATCTCTTACTATTCCTTCATAAAATGCAGGTTCGTTATTTTTGTAGATTACTTTTGAACTTATTTCCGTATCGATTAGCGATCCGTCTTTTTTCTTTAATTTTGTTTCGAATACCCTGTTCCTGTTGTTGTATCTTGGCCTGTCTTCTTCATGGGCATAAAGTTGTGTCGGTATATCTATCTTAATTAATTCTTCCTTACTATCATAACCAAGCATCTTAACAAGTGCAGGATTTGCATCAATATATTTTCCTTCTATTGTTGACTGATATATTCCGTCAATAGAACTTTCAAATAAGTCTTTGTACCTTTCTTCACTTATTTTTATTTCTTTATCTGCCTGTTTCAGTCTGGTTAAATCTTCATATATCGCAGCCATCTCTCCTGAAGGAAGTTTAAAAACTTCCTTGGACAGAGTTTCTTTGGTTTTAAATTCCTTGTATATCTTTTTGAGATTTAAAAATAATTTACTCGACTCGTCCATCTTATTAAATATCAAATTGGTGTTTGAGTAGTTTCAACAAGTGTTAGAAAATTATAACAGAAAAATAAAATTAACAAAATAGACATAAGAATCATCAGAATCAGGTTATTTAGAAAATTATTTGCGGATGATTGATTGCCGAGAAACAGGTGCATGATTTAAATAAATTTATTTTTTGCTGATTTTATATTAAAGTGTGTTTTATTATTTAAATTTTACAGGACTTTTTATAAAATATTTATGAATTAAGAAAGATCATACTTTGAGGATTAATAAGTTTGCAAAAGTAATATCTTATATATTTGACGGATCGTATATTTCAATTCCCATGTATTTGATTATTAATATATTCATGCTTAAAACGGCAAAAGAGGTTGCATTATGGACATCGCTTTGTATCTTGTTTGCAAGCATAGTGCCGTTTATGTTTGTAGTGCTTCTTTATAAAAAAGGGATCATAAATGACCTGCATGTTCCCAGAAGGGAAGACAGGTTAAAACCACTTGTTGTCAGCAATATGAGCTATTTGATTGGATATTTTATTTTTTATATTTTTAAAGCTCCTGTTTATTTAAGAGCGATTTTTTTTACATCTTTCATTACAACTTTTATATTAACAATAATTACCTATTTCTGGAAAATAAGCTTTCATACAAGCTGGATAACTTTTACATCCATAACTTATTATGTGCTTTTTGGAAAATGGATGTTATTCTTGCTGATGTTCGTCCCTCTGGTCGCATGGGCAAGAGTAAAAATAAAAAGACACACTATTGCGCAGGTTATGGCAGGATCTTTTCTTACCCTTATAACATCTTTATTGGGATATAGCTTTTTCGGATTGTTTAATATGTTATGGTAAAATTTAAACAGCCATACTTCCCGGCATATTATACGGCACCAATCCCGGCAATTCTTTTCCGGTGTGCTTAGAATACAGCTTAAATACAATATATAGCTTCATAGGCAGGCATTAAAAGATTTTACTTTCCTAAGTTAATAAGAAGAATGGAAAGAATCCTGCTTTTACCGGATTAAAGAATGAATTCTGAACGCAGCATACAGCTCAAGCATAGTTGCGGCCAGAGCAATAACGGCGGGAATTAGAAGATATCTGCTTAATAATTTCTGAGCTTTCTGCGCAAAAAAGGGAATTAGCAGGATTAAT
>JAJFVM010000189.1 GCA_021371805.1 bacterium | reverse complement strand
TCAGGGGCAATAAAATCCATTTTAAATATTCTGTAAATTTCTTCCTCTTTATTGCATTTAATAAGTTTGTCCCCTTCAAAAATTCCGTATTCGTTTATTTTAATCCCCATATCTTTAGCTATTCCCCTGAGAACAGTGTTGTGCTCCTTGCTTCCCGTAAAGTGATGGAGAAGATATGGATACTGGCTGTCTTCAACAACTCTTAAATCCACGTTAATTCCGGAATTTAACCTTACGGAAGATTTTGTATCTCCTTTGGCTACGATTTCCGCTACTTCATCAAGGGTTGTAAAATAATCCATAACTTCAAGCGAATAAGCATATTCTTCAATACCCGCAACCATATCGATATCCTTAACTGTTTCTTTTTTCCTTCTGAGACTTCCTGCTATGCTTGCTCTGGTTATTCTTTTATGAAGTTTGAGCTTGTTTATAATTGATGTTGCTTCATCAATTACGTCGGCATAAAGATAAAATTCCCTGAATTTTTTATAGGATTCAATTCCTTTAGCAATATTATCCTGGGTCCTGGAGCCGAAATTGGGAAGGCCGATAAGCTTATTTGCAGAAATGGCTTTTTCCAGATCAGATATACTTCCTATATTTAAGTTTTCAAATAAAAACTTTACTTTTTTTGGTCCAAGAGATGGGATTTTCAGCATCTCCAGTATATCAGGGGTTATGGATTCTTTAAGATCCTCATAAAAATCCAGTTTTTTATCGGAAGCTAAAGTTTTAATATGGTCTGCAAGGCTCTGACCTATGCCCTTTATTTTTATAAGCTCGTCTATTGTTACATCCTTATCAATATCCAGGTCGCTTGTTTCGAGAGCTTTTGCAGCATTCTGATATGCTCTTATTTTAAAAGGATTTTCATCCTTTAATTCCAGCATTGTAGCAATTTCTTCAAGTGTTTTTATTATTGAATTCTTATCCATAAAATGATGCCAGTCTCTTTATCGCATTTACTTTTTCCTGTCTGCCAATCTTGCTTTCTTTTAATGCATTATGCAGGATATCGATTGATTTGTTGTAAATTTCTCTATTGACAGGATAGGGAATGCCATCCTTGCCGCCGTGAGCGAAACTAAACCTTGCAGGATCCTTAATGCTGTACGGAACCGAATAAACCAGTTCAGATATCAGTGCAAGGGATCTTACGGTTTTTGGGCCGACTCCCGGCATGGAAATCAATTTTTCGAAATTTTCAGGTTTTTTCTCATATGTTGATTCAAATATTTTTGAAAGCCTTTTTATCTCGATGTCACTCATCCTTATATCATGTCTTTTCGGATAAGTGCTGCTGTTTTCAGCGTATGAATTTATTTTTAAGAGATCCTTAATAAGTTTTTCAGGTTTTTCCGAAGAAATTTCAGTTATTGTTTTCCGTGCATCAGCGCTGTCAGTTGAAACAAGATTTAAAACTTCGGAGGTATTGTCACAAGATATTGCACTATGAGGCTCACAGACAAAACTGTTAATTTTGTCGCTGAGCCACTGATATCTTCGGGCATATTTTGTTTCTTCATTCATTCCCTGCTGCACAACTGCCCATTTTTTACCGTTTCTGGTGAAAAAAAATGAGTGGTGATAAAGCTGATAGCCATCCTGAAGTGCTGTGCTGTCAACTTTAGCAACAATCTTACTGGCATAAATAAGATTTGCAAAGTCCCTGCCTTCCTTGCCTGAGGCTGTTTCTATTTCCGAAGGTGTTTTTCTGGATGTTCCGCCTTTTCCGCCTGCGACATACAATCCAAGGTCATTTTCCAGTCCTCTGGCTGCTTCTTTTAAAGCACCGCATACAGTTGTCGTAACACCGCTTGAATGCCAATCAAATCCCAGGACACAGCCAAGTGCCTGAAACCATAAAGGATCAGATATTTTGTTTAAGAATTCTTCAGGTCCGAATTCTGATGAAATAAAAAGCATTATTTCTCTTGAGAGTCTCTCCATCTTTTCAAAAAGCCAGTAAGGAGCTTTTCCGCCATGAAGAGGCAAACCTGTAATTCCTGTCCTCATAAACACCAGTATCCTGATTTTATACTTTTATAATATCTCTTATTATATGTTTGTCTAATTCAAAATCCCTGAAATCTGCTTAAAACACAACTTAAAAAAAATTAATTTATGGAATAAATTCTAAAATTAATGTAATATAGCTTCTTAACTTAATCCCAAATTAAATATTTTTTATTAAATTTTAATTTTAAAATATATATTGGAGTTTTAAACAATATTTTAATTTAAATGTCCCAATAAAAAAATAACAAATGATAAATTTAAAACTGTCTTCAATTCTTACGACAATCGCTGAAATTTCGAAGTTTAAAGCGGGAGAAAAAGAAATAGTAATTAACCTGAGCAAATCGGCAAGATCGATAAGGGATTATGACCGCGACATCATGGATGCATATAATGACGGAACCCTTGAAGATATGCCTGGAATAGACCCGTTTTCCTTTGAAATTATAAAAGAATATTTCGAGACAGGCTCTATAAAATTATTCGAGCAGATCAAGGAAAAATATCCCGAAGATCTCCTGAGAATTATAAGACTGAGTGGTATTGGCACGAAAAGAGTTTTTGATATTTATGATAAATTCAACATTAAATCTTTCGAAGATTTAAAAGATTTATTTACCTTAAATTGCGATACTAAAAAATTGGCGGAAAGTTTTGAAATTGAAAACTTGTTTTTAGAAAGGATAAAGCATTCTGTCAGTTATTACGAGAGCCAAAGAGGCCGATATCCAAGGTGGCTTATATTAAAATTTACCGGCAAAATCGTTGAGAAACTTTCAAGCATGAATGAAATATCCAGCCTTAAGGTTGTAGGGTCTCTGCGGAGAAGAAAGGCAGAAGTCAGCGATATTGACATTCTGATTTTGCCGGAATTCAATAACGATGATACCAATTTCGAAAAATCAAAAGAATTGATAGACAGGATAAGAAAATCTTATTTTGTTAAGGATCTGATCTCGGAAGACATAAGAAGGGAAAATATCGGTGCAAAGTTTTCAACAATATTTGATGTTAATCTTGAGATAATAATAACTTCAAAAAGATCCTGGCCTGTGGACCTGCTGACAACAACAGGAAGCAAGAACCACCTGGCAAAATTAAAAGAAATTGCCGGAGCTAAAGGCTGTTTTGACGGGCATTTATTTAATTTTTCACAAATAAAGTTCAAAGAACTTAAGAAATATAAGAGCAATGAGTCTTTGTTTGAAGATGATGATTTTGTCTGTCCTGAAGAAAAACAGATTTATGACTTTCTGGGATTGAAATATATTGTTCCGGAGCTTAGAGAGGGATTTGATGAAGTTGAACTTGCAAAAGAGAGTTATCTTCCGAACCTTATAAAATTAAAAGATATAAAGGGTGACCTGCATGTCCATTCAAATTTCAGCGACGGGATAATGGACATGAAAGAAATTGTTAAAAAAATTAAAAAATATGATTATGAATATCTTTCTTTTTCAGATCATTCAAGCAGCAACCAGTATGGGAACGGCTTAAATCAAAACAGGCTCACGGAAAAGATCAGATATATGGAAGAGTTAAACTCCGCATATAATAAGTTTACTTTTTTGATGGGCGCAGAAGTGGAAATTGATGATGACGGGAATCTTGATTATGATAATTCTCTTATGAGTAAATTCGATATTGCATTAGGTTCGATACACAAAGGTTTTAAATTTAACGCACAGTCCAATAATGCCCGTTTTGAAAAGGCAATGGAAAATAAATATGTAGATATAATTGCTCATCCGACAGGAGTTGTTTTTAAAAGCAGGGCTCCTTATTTTTTAAATGTCGATTATCTGATTGAATGTGCTTCTAAATACGGTAAAGCCCTTGAGATCAATTCCTATTATTTAAGACTTGATTTAAATGAAGAAAATGCACGCAAAGCAAAAAATGCAGGTATTTTGCTTTCAATAAACACGGATTCACACCGACCCAATAATCTTGATATGATACGTTTCGGCGTTGATATAGCAAGAAGGGCAGGCATAGAAAAAGAAAGTGTCATAAACACTTTGTCACTGGAGAAGTTAAAAAAGTGGAAAAGCTCCAGGTAATTTTAACAGTGTATTAAGCAGAATGTTTAATGGTCCGTCTTTTTATACCTGAATACTTTCTCATCATTGAAATCAGGAACAAACAGGTCTTCTTCCGATTTTATATTTTCATAATCCTGGGAAGCGCCATTACAGAAACCAAGTTTTTGGGCGTAATTTATTATTTCAATATATTCATGATAATTTATTCTTCTGTTCATTTCAGGAAAATTGCAAGCTTTATATAACGGATGATACTGAGCCATTATACTTATATAAACATCAGTTGAAAGTTCATATTTTATAAATTCCAGGGATTTTCTGACCCCGCCGATATTATTTGGCAATATCAAAAGTCTTATCATCAGCCCTCTTTCGGCAATCCCGCTTTTATTTGTTTTTAATCCACCGACCTGGCTGTACATTTCAATCAGGGATTTTTTATTGTTTTCAACATAGTTTTTTATACCGGAATATTTATAGGCAGAATCATCGTTATTATATCTGATATCCGGCATGTAAATTTCGATGAAACCGCTCAACATTTTTATGATTTTCGGATTCTCATATCCGCCTGAATTAAAAACTGCCGGGATTGTGAGGTTTTTTTCGTTTCGTGCAGCTTTAAGAGCTTCAATAATCTGGGGAATCCATATTGTCGGGGAAACAAAATTTACATTATGGCAGCCGAGTTTTTGAAAATCAACCATTATACCGGCAAGTTCCGATATGCTTAAGATTCTAAAATCACTTTGATTAAATTCCTGGCTTATCTGAAAATTCTGGCAGTAAATGCATTTCATATTGCAATGTCTAAAAAAGATTGTTCCCGAGCCTTTACTTCCTGAAATCGGAGGTTCTTCACCATAATGAGGCAATGCGGATGAAATTTCGATGTCAGCAGAAGCTTCACAAAATCCTCTTTCACCGGCAACCCTGTTTATTTTACACTTGTGCGGGCACAGCACACAAGACTTGAGCAGGTTCAAATAGTTCATAACTTTCAACAACAATGTAAATAATAAAAAATGCTTAAATTATTTTATATCCAAAAGATAATCAATAAAAATCATTATATAAAATATCCATCCTGATAATTATTAAAAATTTAACGGATTATGACAACTTTTTTAATCAACTTTGCGAAGTTCAGAAAGTGCTTTTTGAAAAACTGTAATTTAGTGCTAAGAGCCGGAAGTGCTTGCTGAATCGAGTAATTTAGATTATATGTTTGCAGGAATGAAACTATTCATTAAACTCTGCTTCTTTATCGGCAATTTTTAGTTTTTGTCTGCGTTCCATATCATATGCAAAAGTTAAAACTTCTTCAATAATTTCTGGATTATTTTTTAAAACCTCATTTAATTTATGGATTCTGTATTCGATAAAATATTCCGGGGCAACATCAAGGGCATTAGATATATTAATTAAGGTTTCAATAGGTGGAGCTCCTTTTCTTCTGGTCAGCTTGCTGAAATAGCTATAGTCAAGGCTGGTTTTTGCAGCCAGACTTCTCAATTTAATTTTCTTTTCCTTTATCAGGTCGGACAGTGCTTCACTAAAATCCTTGTTCGAATGCTCCATTTTTAGATGGGGATTATTAATTTTTAAAATATAAACCGGATTATGGAATAAACAAGTTTCATATGTGTAATACTACCTTAATAAAGTCCTGTGGATAACATTCCGGACAGATTTTTGGTTGACAATAAATTCAACAACCAAAGATAATCATGTTTATAAAAATAATAAATATATATTTGCATATAGTTATAATTATGCTATTATACATATACATTAATAATGAAGGTTCAGTGAGCCACTGTTAAAAAATGTGATTTTAATACAGCAACTGACTCGAATTAATTTTTTATTAATATTTTAAAATTTTTAATTGTGAAATAAATAAAGCTGAAAGGGAATTCTTTGAAAAATAAAAATTTAATTTCTGAAGATTTGAATGATTATGGAAATTTAAATTCTATAAAAAAATGGCCTGAGGATGAAAGACCCAGGGAAAAATTGGTAAAATCCGGACCGGAATCTTTAACCAATGCCGAGCTTATTGCGGTAATAATAGGTACGGGAATTAACAACGGATATTGCAGGCAAAGCGCTATTGATCTTGCAAAAACTATAATTTTAAGATTTGAAAATCTTAAAAACCTTGTTAATACTTCTTTTGACGAACTGACATCGATAACCGGAGTTGGAATTTCAAAAGCTACGCAGATAATTGCGGTTTTTGAACTTGGGAAAAGAGCCTTATCTGCCCAAAACGGAAACAATACCAAATTCAGATGCAGCGAGGAGGTAGCCAATTATTATATTCCATTAATGAAAGATTTGAAAAAGGAACAATTTAAGGTAATTCTGCTTGATATCAAGAACAAAATAATAAAGGATATTTTGATTTCGCAGGGAAGTTTGACTTCCAGCATCGTACATCCCAGGGAAGTTTTAAAACCGGCAATCCAGGCAAGTGCAGCCTCAGTCATATTCATTCACAATCACCCCAGCGGGGACCCTGAACCGTCTTCTGACGATGTCGAGGTTACAAACAGGCTTTGCCGTTCATGTTCCATTATCGGAATAAATCTGCTTGATCATATAATTGTTGCTGAAAACGGCTATTACAGTTTCAGACAAAAAGATTTAATTTAAATGCCATGCATTATCCATATCTCGGTAGAAAAAGGCAGTTCTTCTTTGCTTATTTCAAAAGAATTTCCCATCTCTTTAACTTTGCTTAAATCATCAAGACTGTTTTTAAAAGGATTTATGTCATCAACACCGACATGAGTGTCTTTTTCCTTAAAATGCATGGGAACAGCTATTTTGGGATTTAACTCATTTATTAAATTAATTGCCTCCCTGTAATTAATGGTAAAAACACCGCCAACCGGGATGAAAATAATATCAAGGTTTTTGATTTCAGAAAGAGTCTTTTCATCTGCAACAGAACCATAATCACCAAGATGTGCAAATTTTATGCCATCAACTTCAAATTTAAATATGATATTATTTCCTCTGGATTTCCCATGTTTATTGTCATGGAAAGACGGAAATCCATTAATAGGTATTCCTTTAAAATCATAAATCCCTGTTTTATCGATAATTTCAGGATTGCCTTTAAATAAATTTGAATTCGAATGATCATAATGGGCATGAGAAATAGTAACCACATCTACGGAAACATCGGGAAGCTTATATTTTACCCGCTCATTATAAGGGTCCATTCCAATCCTGATGCCATCCTTTGACTGGATAACAAACAACGAATGGCCATAAAAAGTTATTCTTGTTTTAGAAGTCATACTACCACCTTAAAATTAATAAAATATTGATTAGCTTAAATTATATTTAGTTTACTAAAAAGAAATAAATTTGTCATATAAAGATATCCGGTAAAACTTTAAACTTTTTTAAATGTATGCTTATGTTAAATTGATAAAATAACGTTGACTAAGCAGATAAATTTTATTAATATATCCACTTGTCAGAAGAATTATTTTAATGTATTTTATTTTAGTCAGTATTTAATTCCTTATTTCAAAAGGGCCCATAGCTCAGCTGGTTAGAGCAGCGCACTCATAATGCGGAGGTCCCAGGTCCGAATCCTGGTGGGCCCACCAAAATTTCAGGGTTCTTCCCCAAAAACAGGGGCAGTCAGTTCTAACAACATAAGGCTCTAACATGCAACCTGTAGTTTTCAAAGTTTGGAACTTCACTAAATCCAATTACAGATTAATATATTTTGCTTTTTTATATTTGCAGCCAAATATGTTAATATTCTTAATTAATATTAACTTACAACTATGCTTATCATGAAATTAAAAGAACTGTCAGATATCCTTGATTGCCAATTTCATAAAGAATATTCACTTAATTGGGATAACTGCGGTCTTTTAATAGGTGATTTTGAAAGTGAAGTAAAAAACGTATTGATTTCTCTTGATGTTACCTGGGATGTGATAAACGAAGCGCTCAGTACAGATGCAAACCTTATTTTTTCCCACCATCCTCTTATATTTTCACCTGTCAGGAATATAATTTCCAACAGTTACACCGGGCAGGCAATATTAAATCTGATAGAAAATAAAATTGCGTTGTATTGCGCTCATACTAATTATGACACGATGGAAAACGGATTAAATGATTATATTGCAGATTTACTTGAATTAAATAGTAAGAAAAGCATAGTTCCGGTCAGTACAAAATGGTTTAAATTTGTCACGTTTGCCCCGGTAGATTATGAAGAAAAAATAAGAAATTCCATGTGTCTTGCAGGAGGAGGGCAATGGAAAGATTATTCATGCTGCACATTTAAAACGGAAGGAAAGGGAAGTTTTAAACCAGGTGCGAATGCAAATCCGTTTATAGGAGAAAAGGACAGCCTGAGCTTTGTTGAAGAAGTTAAACTTGAATGCATTATCCC
>JAJFVM010000188.1 GCA_021371805.1 bacterium | reverse complement strand
CTGTGTATTTACAGGTTGTAAACCAAAATTAGAAAGATATGAAGAAAATCGGGAAAAAATGGGAACGTATGTAAATATTATTATTTATACGGATAATGAGGATAAATCCCAGGGATTTCTTAATGAAGGATTTTCCAGGATAGATGAACTTTCAAAGATTGCTTCCAATTATGATGCCGGCAGTTCTGTTACGAAGTTAAATGAAAACGGTTTTATTGAAAATGCACCGAAAGAACTTGTCGAACTTATTCAGTTGTCAAAGGATTACAATAAAATAACATCCGGCGCTTTTGAAATTACAGTAGATCCTGTATTGACACTTTGGTCTGAAGGTTTATGGAAAGAAACCAAAGAAGTTCAGCAGCAAAAAATATCGGACGCATTAAAACTTGTAGGGTCAGACAAAATTTCAATTGAAGGAAATAATATAAGATTTGACCAGGAAGGAATGTCGGTTACCTTAGGCGGAATTGCAAAGGGATATATCGTAGATAAAGTAATTGAAGATTTAAAAAATAAAGGGATCAATAACATGCTTGTAAATGCAGGCGGAGATATAGCAACTCTTGGTTCAAAGCCTGACGGCCAGCTGTGGAATGTAAGCCTTGAAAATCCTGATAATACCACAGAAAAAATTGTGGAATTTGCATTTGCAGGTAAAGCTATTGCGACTTCCGGAAATTATTACAGGTATTTTGACCCGGAGAAGGAAGCAAGCCATATAATAGATCCAAGAACAGGTTACACAGCAGATAAATGCATCAGCACTACAATTATCGCTGATAATGCCACGATAGCTGATATTCTTGCAACTTCGGTATTTGTTTTAGGACCGGAAGATGGTATGGCACTTGTTAATTCTTTAGACAATGTCGAAGCTCTGATTATTGATTCTGAAAGAAATATTACCAGATCGGAAGGCATCGATAAATATATAGTGAAGTGAAAGATATAAAGTAAAAGAAGCATTTTTCTGCCTTTTGATCAGAAGATACATTAACCGGAAGGCAGACAGATAAACTCAGTTAAAAAAGCGTGGCGCAGCAGATAAGTTTTGCTTTAAATTCAATTCATTAAGATGTATTTTAATACCTGATATTTCAGGAAAATAATGGCAAACATAATTAAAAAAGGCATTTTTTCAAAGGGTTTAAAATTACCGGAAAATAAAATTTCCGCTTCTGTACCTATAAAAAAACTGCCGCTTCCTGATAAAGTTTTAATTTTACTTCAGCAGCACTTCGGAGAGCCGTGCGACCCATTGGTTGCAAGGGGAAATAAGGTAAAGACCGGACAGATTATAGCAGACTCGGATAAGTTATTTTCAGCTCCTCTTCATTCCACGATTTCGGGAACTGTAACAAATATAACCAAGGCATTGAATCCATTTGCCAATAATATCGTAAACGCAGTTGAAATTGCCGGTGATGGTGAAGATAACTGGATCGAGCTTAAATCTGAACCTATTATAAAAAATATTTGTGATAGACTTAATGAAATATACATTAATAATTTAAATGATTATTTAAATACGGCAGAAGACAATCTTCAGAGTTTAAAAAATTTATGGAACAGACTCATAAAAGCCATAGATGGAATATCTGATGATGAACTGATAAAAAGGGTAAAAAATGCAGGAGTAGTCGGTTTGGGCGGAGCAACCTTTCCGACACATGTGAAACTTGCAACCCAAAAGAAAATAGACACTCTTATCTTAAACGGCTGTGAATGCGAACCTTATATTACATCAGATCACAGGATAATGCTGGAATACGGATGGCAGGTATTGGCGGGAGCTTATATTATTTTTAAAGTTATTTCTCCCGAAACAGCATATATTGCTATTGAGGACAATAAAGAAGATGCAATAAAACTATTTGGGAGGCTAATAGAAGATGCCGGTCTGGAACAAAAATTTAAAATAGTTTCATTAAAATCCCGGTATCCTATGGGAGCCGAAAAAACCCTTATAAAGAATATTCTTGGAAGAAAAGTTCCTGTCGGAGGTCTTCCGATGGATATTGGTGTAGTTGTAAATAATGTAGGCACTGCAAAAGCTGTTTTTGATTCATTATCAACCGGAGTACCGCTTATTGAAAAAGTGGTAACGGTAACCGGTGATATAGAAAAACCGCAGAATTTTATGGTTAGAATAGGGACACCCGTAATAGATCTGATATCCTGCTGCGGTAAATTTGACGCTGGCAAAACAAAAATTATTGTTGGCGGCCCCATGATGGGAAATGCTATTGTCGATTTGAATTTTCCTGTAACAAAGGCAATTAATTGTATTTTACTGAAACATACGGTAAGAATACAGGAGAGCAATTGTATAAGGTGTGGAAGGTGTGTGAATATATGTCCTATGAACCTGATGCCGTTAATGTATGCTGCGTATGCAAAAAACAGCAAATATGAAGTTTTAAGAGATTATTATATAAGCACCTGTATTGAATGCGGCTCATGCGCTTATGTTTGTCCTGCTGCAATACCCATTGTTGCTTATATTAAAACCGCAAAAAGTGTTTTAACAGGCTATGGAAAATAAAGAACAGGCAATGAAAGATAAAGAAACAAAAGACAGCAGCTTTAAAAATATTAACGATATCGCCGACAGCAGCATTGATAATAATTTTAATAATGATACTGCTGAGGATGATGTCAAGAACCAAAGTCCTGATAGATTAAATAAAAGCCGTCTTAACAATAAGGAAGTATTGCTGATGTCTCACTCTCCTCACATCTGGAGCGGATTTTCTACTTCAAAAATCATGTATATTTTTCTGGCAAGCCTTATTTTTCCGGCCGCCTCAGCAGTTTATTTTTTTGGATTAAGGGCGTTATGGATTATTATAACTTCAACAGCTACTGCTGTTTTAACTGAATTCATAATTAAAAAAGCACGAAAGAAAAAATTTGTAATGGATGGCAGTGCCATTATTACAGGACTTCTTCTTGCTTTAACCCTGCCTCCAAGGATTCCGATCTGGATGGTTGCAGTCGGCTCAGCTTTTTCAATTGCAATAGCAAAAGAAGCTTTTGGAGGCATCGGTTATAATATATTTAATCCTGCTCTTGCCGGCAGAGCATTCCTGGCAATATGTTTTCCGGTTGAAATGACCAGCTGGTATTTGCCCGGCAGTTTTGGTGCAGATGCCGTTACCTCGGCAACACCTTTAAGTGAAAGTTTTGTATATGAAGGAAGCAAGGCGGCTTTGTATAAGAATATGTTTTTCGGAAATATCGGAGGCTCAATTGGAGAGACATCAGCCCTGTTACTTGTCTTGGCCTTTATTTTTCTTGTAATATTTAAAATTATAGACTGGAAAGTCCCGCTTATATTTATGGCTACCGTTGCAATATTTTCTCTGATTGGGGGAGACGATGTTTTGTTTCAGATGCTTGCAGGAGGTTTGATATTCGGAGCGGTGTTTATGGCAACTGATTATGTGACGACCCCTGTAACAGGTCCGGGCAGGGCAATATTTGCGCTGGGATGTGGTCTTATAACTTTTGTGATAAGAAAATTCGGGGCTATGCCGGAGGGCGTATGTTTTTCAATACTTATAATGAATGGATTTACGCCGCTTATTGACAGATATGTTTGGCCAAAACCATTCGGATTTGTCAGGGAGAAAGTAAAAGTAAAAGCAAAGGGCTGATTGTTTTATCATAACCTTGGTAATAAGAAATTAGTTTTTTAAAAATGGCAAAAGGAAAAAATAAAAATTCAAGTATCAAAATAATGCAGAATAAGTTTTATCCTGTAATTTTTCTTGCGATAATCGTTCTGGTTGCAGTAGTTCTTTTAATGTATGTAAATAATATAACAAGGGCAAAAATACTTGAACAAAGAGAAGCAAAGATAGTTAACCAGCTTAAAAATATTTTTCCGGATGTGGATAAATATGAGTTCAAAGATGATATCTATATAATTTTGAAAGATAACAAGTCAATCGGCTATGCATTTATTGCCAAAGGGAAAGGATATGGGGGCGAAATCCAGACTCTCGTAGGCATAGATAAAGATTTTGCAGTCAAGGAAATCACCGTAATGTCCAATTCGGAAACCCCTGGTCTTGGTTCAAAAATAACTTTGAGTTCTTTTACCGGTCAGTTTAAAGGCCTTAAATCCAGTGAAGTTGTTTTAAGCAAAGATGGAGGGCAGGTTGATGCTATTACCGGTGCCACCATAAGTTCCAGAGCTGTTACGGATTCGGTCAGAAAGGAACTGGATAAAAAGATTGAAATAATAAAAAAGAATAATTATTAGTGAGTACGATATATCCGGCTATCGGAGTTTAGAATATAAAATTTGGATAAATATCCGAAAATGGTTTAATTTTTAAGAAAACAAACCTTTTTAACTGGAACCGGAAATAAGAATAAATATGAATATGATAATTAATCTGAAGATAACAAACATGATTGATTTGATTTTATAAAATGTAATTATGTATAAAATAAAATTCTTAAATTAATATTATGATAGAAACAAAAGAAAAATTTACTGCAAAAAAATTCTGGAAGGAACTTGCAAAGGGCATAGTTTTAACGAATCCGGTATTTGTACTTATTTTAGGGCTTTGTCCGACGCTTGCGGTTACCACTTCGATAAATAACGCTCTTGGAATGGGAGCAGGAGTCATTTTTGTTTTACTCGGGTCCAATATTATAATTTCACTAATAAGAAAAATAACTCCGAATATGGTAAGGATTCCTGTTTTTATTGTCGTAATAGCAGCATTTGTTACAATACTCAGCTTGCTTTTTGAAGCGTATATCCCGCCGCTTTATGAATCTTTAGGCATTTATCTGCCTCTCATAGTCGTAAACTGCATAATTCTTGGCAGAGCTGAAGTTTTTGCCTCAAAAAATCCTGTACTGCTTTCCATGGCTGACGGCATCGGGGTAGGGCTTGGATTTACTGTTTCTTTGATAATTATTTCATTCTTAAGAGAGGTTTTGGGAACAGGAAGTCTTGAAATCTTCGGAAAGAAATTATTTGCAATTCCTGTTCTGTCCCAATCACCGCTTACAATATTTATCATGCCGCCCGGAGCATTTATCGTTATTGCTCTTCTGATGGCATTATTCAGATTACTGGGAGTACTTAAAAATGAATAGCCTGTTTACAATATTTCTAGGAATGGTACTGATAGATAATTTCATATTGTCAAAATTTTTAGGCTTATGTCCCTTCTTTGGAGTTTCGAAGAAACTTTCAAATGCTGTCAGTATGGGTACTGCGGTAACACTTGTAATGGTCATAGCTTCGATTGCAACAAGTGTTATATATAACTATATATTGATTCCATATAAAGTGGAATTCATGAATATTATAATATATATTTTAGTTATTGCTGCTCTGGTGCAAATTGTTGAGATTGTTATTAAAAGAACAAATATAGTTTTATACAATGCTCTTGGAATTTATCTGCCTCTTATTACAACAAATTGCGCCGTTCTTGGGGTTACACTGATTAATGCACAAAATAATTATTCATTGGTGCAAAGTATAATAAGCGCACTTGGCGGAGGTTTGGGTTTTACACTGATACTTATTATCATGTCGGCAATCAGAGAGAAAAATGAACTTGCAGATACTCCGAAGTCGATGCAGGGACTGCCTATTGCATTTATTATAGCTTCTCTGCTCTCACTGGCATTTATGGGGTTTAACGGTTTGTTATAATTTTTTTTATTTCAGGCATTGGTTTCTAAAAGTTTTTAAAGTAACTGATTAAATAAATTTAATATATTACTAAATATAAAAAAATATGTGGATACCGATTTTAATTTTAACAGCTATAGGGGTGGTTTGCGGAGTTCTTATATGGGTTACCAATAGAACACTGCCTCCTGAGCCGGCATCTTTGCAGAAGGCTGAAGAGGTTTCGGAAAAACTTCCCGGGATGAACTGCGGAGCCTGCGGATTTCCCGGATGTTTTGCATATGCTCAGGCACTGGCAAAAGACAAGAATGTGTTTTTCAGTAATACCTGTACTACGGTTCTGCAGAATCAGGATATGCTGGACAATCTCGAAAAAAGCCTGGACCTTAAGATAGATAAGGATGCCATGAATAAGAAAGCAATTGTATGCTGCACGGGAGATTGTGAAAATATAGGGACATATCTGGGAGTTGGCTCCTGTAAGTCGGCAAACAAGATCTTAAGAGGATTTAAAAAATGCCCTTATGGCTGCCTTGGCTTGGGAGACTGTATAAAAATCTGTCCTCAAAATGCCATATCAATTGATATCGACAGGCAAATCTCTGTCATAGACATAAATAAGTGTACAGGCTGCGGACTTTGTGTTAAGGAATGCCCAAGAAAAATTATTAAACTTGTTCCGGCTGATGCAAAAGCAGTTTTTTTATGCAGTTACGAAGGATTAAAGAATATACCCGGCAGGGAAAAATGTGATTTTGGCTGTAAAAGGTGCAGGAAATGCGTCAAAGCTTGTGAAAATAATGCAATAACCTGGAATGAAGTAAAATCAATACCGGAAATAGACTACAATAAATGTACTTCATGCGAAGCTTGCATAAAAGCCTGCCCCAATAATGTCCTTAGAAAATTAACAGATATCAATGCAAAACCTGAAACGGTATCAAATAAAAAATAAAAATATCCGGCATTATAATTAAATTAAAGTAACAATGTTTATCAAAAATAGAGGTTTATCTTGACTATACCGATATTATAATTAAAGTTATTTTATAATAAAATATATGACGGTTCTTATTAAATGATTTGTTTTAAAGTTTGTTTTGAAGGTTTTAAAGAAAATATATGTTTAAGTTCTTGCCGGTTATTTTTTTAAAAGATTACTTATTAAAAATTAAATAACTGATTATTAAAAATAAGCATAATCTGTTATGTCAGAACACAGACCAACATGGGATGAATATTTTATTGCCATAACCAGGCAGGTTGCCACGCGTTCAACATGTTTAAGACGCAAAGTGGGGGCAATAGTCGTAAAGGATAAGAGAATCTTAACAACAGGATACAACGGAGCCCCAAGAGGAGTTAAAAGCTGTCTTGAGATAGGCAGGTGCATGAGACAGGAAATGGAAGTTCCGTCAGGACAGCGTCATGAAATCTGCCGTGCTCTTCATGCAGAGCAGAATGCAGTAATCCAGGCAGCTTACCATGGTGTTCAGATAGCTGGATCAGATATATATTCAACCACACAGCCGTGTGTTCTTTGCGCAAAAATGCTTATAAACGCAGGGATTAAAAAAATATATTATTACGAAGAATACCCTGATTATCTTGCTTTAGAGCTTTTAAAAGAGGCAGGAGTGGAATTGATTAAACTTGGTTTTTAATTTTTTTGATTAATCAGACATTTTTTCTTATAATTTTATTCAATCTTTGTTTGGACTGTAGTAAACTCAATGGTTTTTATAATTGATAAAATATGCTAATTCTCAGATAAAAGATTTATGAAAATAACTTGTATAGAAATAAATGAGAAAAAATTTAAACATAATCAGTAAAACCGCAATTTTTTTATTTATAGGTTTCGTGATAGTTGCCGCAGTAAGCTATGTGATTTTTGGCAGAAATAATATTTCAAATTTTATCAGCATCATTTTAAGTGCCGCAACTGCTATTGTTTTATTTTTTATAAGTATTATTATATACAAAATACTTGCAGGAAAGGAATTTCCTGTTGCCGCCAAGTTTATTTTTTTGAATTTTTTTGGCAAGCTGATTGTTATGGCAGCAATATTTTTTTTAATTACCAGAATCAGATATATTAGTCTGATTTATTTTTTTGTCTCGTTTGCAATTTTTTTTACAATTCTTCTGAACGTTGAAATTTTTCTTATTTACAAGAAAATTTTATTTAAAACTTAATAAATTGTTTAATTTTTACGATATAAATATAAGATATTTATTGAAGCTTAGTCAAAGTTACAGTTTTGATCAGTTCAGAAAATTATAGAGGGATAAGAACAAAAAACTTTTAAAAGTTATTTAGGCATTATTTATTTTAATTTTTTTGTACTTTTCTAAAATTACTATAAACGGAGTATCGGGATTGGATATATTAGAACATTTTTATTTGAAAATTTTGGTTCCAATTAAGATAGGAAATTTTGATATTTCAATAACAAATCTTACAGTTTCCATGTTCCTTGCAATTATTGTTTTTTCTGTTTTATTCTGGCTGCTTGCAAGAAAACCTAAAGTGGTTCCTACAAAAAAACAAGCCGTAATAGAGATGGTAATAGGTTTTGTCAAGGAAAATATGGTTTATCAGATGATGGGAAGAGAAGCAGGAAGCCGGTGGTTTCCATTTATTTCTACGATTTTTGTTTTTATATTGGCAAATAATCTTATCGGTTTAATTCCCGGGACATATACTCCAACGGCAAACCCCATAGTTCCTCTTACCTTTTCTTTATTGATTTTTTTTGTAGTCCAGATTACGAATATAAGGAAGAACGGTTTAAAAGGTTATGTAAGGACTTTTGCTCCGAAATTTGTTCCTTCATGGATGTATGTTATAGTGGTTCCTATCGAGTTTATCAGCAACTGGGTCGCAAAGCCTCTTTCATTGTTTATCCGTCTTACGGCAAATATGCTTGCAGGCCATATAATTATTATAGTTCTGGAAAGCATGATTATATATTTTAAAAATTACTTAATTGCTGTTCCCGTAGTTCCATTTGCCACAATAATGATGGGATTTGAAATTTTTGTTTCGGCGATTCAGGCATATATTTTTGCGGTTTTATCGGCAATGTATATAGGTGATGCTGAGAGTCCGAAACATTGATGTAACGGAAATAATATTTATAAATTTAAAATAAAAGATAAAAATATAGTTAAGACAGACTTATAAATTAAAAAAAGATTAGAATATCAATGTTCAGGGGGGATTTAAATGGATGCAAAAGCAATAGCAACTTTGGCAGCAGGCTTATGTATGGGAATCGGATCAATTGGTCCTAGTCTTGCAATAGGAAATCTTGTTGGGAAAGCATTGGAAGGTATTGCAAGACAACCTGAGGCATCAGGAAAGATCCAGACAGCAATGTTTATAGGAATTGCATTCGCAGAAGCAATTTCCTTATATGCACTCGTAGTTGCATTTCTGTTAATATTTGTAGCATAAGTATTAAGATAAATTAATATAGCTGCATAAAAGAGAAAGGTATTTTTAAAGGGTGGAAGAATTATCAAAAATATTAAACCCGATGACAAGCACTATTTTCTGGTCAATAGTTTGCTTTCTGTTATTATTTTTTGTTCTCTGGAAATTTGTATTTAAACCTGTAAATAAGATGATAAATGAAAGGCAGGATGAAATCAGGAAAAACATTGATGAAGCAGACAGACAGCGTGACGAAGCTATAAAATATCTGGATGAACAAAAAATTCTTCTTGAGCAGTCCAAAAAAGAAGCTAAAGAGATTATAGAGTCCGGCAGACAGTCAGCGCGAAAGATCCAGGAAGAAATGGAAGAAAAAGCCGATGAAAAATCAAGACAGATGATTGATGAGGCTTTAGAAGAAATAAAAAGAGAAAAAGATAAATCTTTAAACGAAGTTAAAAACCAGATAATAGATATAGCAATGCAGGCGACTGAAAAAGTGATCTCAAAAAGCTTGTCCGAGGAAGAACATAAAAAATTAATTGAAGAAAGTTTGCAAGAGGTAGGAAAAGCAGTTGAGTAATGAAAAAGATAACTTGGATAACATCAGCGGTTCAAGGGAAATAAAAAATAAGATTGATTATTATGCCCAGTGTTTTCTTGATATTGCAAAAGCAGAAAAGTCTGTTGATAAATTTGAAGAAGAGTTCAGTCAATTAAAAGATGCTGTTATAAATAATCTTGATTTTAAAAAATTCTTAACAGATCCTTCAGTTGAGAAGCCTGAAAAAATAAAGACTGCTTTTGAAATAATAAGTGGCGACACTACAAATGCAGTAAGAGCAGCTATGGCAACTATGATAACAATGGATGTCATAGAATCTATTGAGGCAATATACAACAAGTTTGTATTGCTTGTAAACAAATTAAAAACGCAAATTCTGGTTGAAGTTATAAGCGCTGTTAAACTTGACGGGAACTTAATGAACGAGATCAAGAAAAGCATCGATGAAAAAACAAGGCTTGATGTAAGGCTTAAAAATGTGATCGATAAGAATATAATCGGCGGTCTTTTAATTAAAATAGGTGACAAGGTAATAGATTTAAGTGTTAAAAGTAAAATCAATGATTTAAGGACCAGACTGCATTCTTTAGAATTTGGGGGTGAAGAATTTGTCGGCAGCGATAAGGACTGATAAAATAGCAGAGCTTATCAGCTCTGAGATCGATAAATATAAAAAAGAAGTAAAGATTGAAGAAGTTGGGACTGTGATTGAAGCAGGTGATGGTATTGCAAGGATTACAGGACTTTCCAAAGCTATGTCGGGTGAAATGCTTGAATTTGAAGAAGGCATTTACGGTCAGGCTCTTAATCTTGATAAAGATGAGATTGGCGCAATTATTTTAGGAGAATCAACTGAAATTGAAGAAGGGACACAGGTAAAGTGCACCGGTAGAATTCTTGAGGTACCGGTAGGGGAAGCTCTTCTGGGAAGAATTATTGATCCTCTTGGGAAACCGCTTGATAATAAAGGCCAGATAAAAACCGATGATTTCAGACCGATTGAATATAAAGCTCCAAGCGTAATAAACAGGCAGCCTGTCAAGGAACCTCTTCAGACCGGTATTAAAGCCATTGATTCGATGATACCAATCGGGAAAGGGCAGAGAGAACTTGTAATCGGAGATAGAACCACGGGTAAAACATCAATTCTTGTGGATACTATTATAAATCAAAAAGGGAAAGACGTTTTTTGTATTTATGTAGCTATTGGCCAGAAAAATTCCAACATTGCAAGACTTGCCGAAAAGCTTGAAGAAGTCGGGGCAATGGAATATACGGTAATTGTTGATGCTCCTGCCAATGCTCCTGCATCCATACAATATCTTGCTCCCTATACAGGATGCGCAGTAGGCGAATATTTTATGTACAAAGGTCGACATGCTCTTGTTATATATGATGATCTTTCAAAACATGCGGTTGCCTACAGGCAGATTTCATTATTATTAAGAAGACCGCCTGGCAGGGAAGCTTATCCTGGCGACATATTTTATCTTCATTCGAGGCTTCTGGAGAGGTCTGCAAAGTTATCGGAGGAATTGGGAGGTGGATCGCTTACAGCCATTCCTGTTGTAGAAATTCAGGCAGGCGACATATCTACATATATTCCGACAAATGTTATTTCCATTACTGACGGTCAGATTTATCTTGAAACCGATTTATTTAATGCGGGCGTAAGACCTGCAATAAATGCGGGTATTTCTGTTTCAAGAGTCGGGGGCAATGCACAGACCAAAGCCATGAAAAAAGTAACAGGAATGTTGAGACTGGGTCTTGCACAATACAGGGAACTTGAAACCTTTGCCAAATTTGGAACCGAACTTGATAAGGAAACAAGAAAACAGCTTGCAAGAGGCGAAAAGACAGTTGAAATTTTAAAGCAGAATTTGTATCAGCCCATGCCTGTTGAAGATCAGGTTGTAATTATATTTGCATTAACCCGAGGCTATCTGGATGATGTTGAAATACAAAATATTAAAAATTTTGAGTACGAGCTTATTTCATACATGCACAATTCGAAAAAGGAAATTATCCGCGAACTTTCAAGCTCAAAAGATATAAGCGAAGAACTGGAAAAGCAGATTTCAGATGCTGTTGAAAGTTTTAAAAAGAATTTTATAAATTAGTTAATTAAAGAGACCACGCTGTATATAAAATGCAGGACACAAAAGAACTAAGAAACAGGATAAAAAGCGTATCCGGAATGGGTAAAATAATAAAAGCCATGGAAATGGTTGCATCTTCCAAGATAAGAAAGGCGCAAAACAGAATTTTTGAAGCCAGGCCTTTCATGGAAAAACTTGAAGATTTTATAGCAGAGCTTTCGAATTTTCCTGGTGCAGCAGAGAATCCTTTTATCAGGGAGCATGATTCATTTAAAAATATTTTAATTCTGGGAATAACTGCCGACAGAGGGCTTTGCGGCGGCTACAATACCAACATGATAAAACAGATTAATTCAAAGATCACTGAATATGAGTCATCAGGAAAAAAAGTAAAGCTGAATATAGTAGGTGCAAAGGGTAAAAATCATTTTAAGTATGTAGGAATGCAGTTAAATGAGGTTTATGAGAATCTTACTGATTATCCAAAGTTTCTTGATGCAAGAGAAATATCAGATAACCTTATGAAAGAGTACTTAAGTGACAGTGTGGATATGGTCGAAATATGTTATACGAGATTTAAAAATGCAGCAGAACAACAAACGGTATCAAGACAGATTCTGCCTATTCCGCTTGCACAGTTAAAGAAAAATCAATACTCAGGCCAGAAGGAAGGCAGTAAAGCCGGAGAAAGTATAACTGATTTTATATTTGAACCTTCTTCCCATGAAGTATTGCTTTCACTAATTACGGAGTATATCTACACAATTGTTTATGATGCTCTTCTTGAGTCAACCGCGAGTGAGACGGGTGCAAGAATGACTGCGATGAGAAGCGCAAGTGATGCTTCTGATGAGATGGTCAAGGATCTGACACGAAAGTATCACAGGGCGAGACAGCAGCAGATAACTATTGAGATAGCAGAGATTGCATCAGGGGCGGAAGCTTTAAAACAATAACATAAATTTTTATTTTTGTAAGTTGTAAGGAGTGAGTTTCTTTTATGGCTTTTGAAAATGACAATAATAAAAACAATATTGGCAAAATAGTCAGTATAAGGGGCCCGGTGCTTGATATTGAATTTTCACCTGGTAACCTTCCGTTCATATATAATGCGCTTATAATTAAGAGACCGGACAGCCAGATAACGGGTTTCAGAGAAAATATAGTTGCAGAGGTTCAACAGTCTATAGGTAAAAATCAGGTAAGAGCGGTAGCAATGTCGGATACAACAGGTCTTAGGCGCGGTATGGAGGTAATTGACACAGGTAGTCCTATTGAAATCCCGGTAGGAAATGAAACTCTTGGCAGAATATTTAATGTTCTTGGAGAAGCCATAGATAAAAAAGGTGATGTCAATGCCAAAAAGAAGCTCCCTATCCACAGACAGGCACCCGGGATTGAAGAAATTGAACCCAGAACAGAATTATTTGAAACCGGAGTAAAAGTCATAGATTTGCTTTGTCCGTTTGTAAGAGGCGGTAAAATTGGAATGTTTGGAGGTGCAGGAGTCGGTAAAACAGTAGTAATAATGGAGCTTATCCATAATATTGCAATTGAACATGGAGGTTTTTCAGTTTTTGCAGGCGTCGGCGAGAGAACCAGGGAAGGAAATGATCTGTGGCTTGAAATGAAACAGTCAGGAGTAATCGACAAGACTGCTCTCGTATTTGGCCAGATGAATGAACCTCCCGGTGCAAGGCTTAGGGTAGCTTTGACAGGTCTTACAATGGCGGAATATTTCAGGGAATATGAAGGCAGAGACCTGCTGTTTTTTATAGATAATATTTTCAGGTTTGTCCAGGCAGGTCAGGAAGTATCAACGCTTCTTGGAAGAATGCCGTCATCTGTTGGTTATCAACCCACCCTGTCTACTGAAATGGGCGACCTTCAGGAAAGGATTACTTCAACTAAAAGAGGTTCAATAACATCAGTACAGGCAATATATGTTCCAGCAGATGATCTGACCGATCCTGCTCCGGCTACAACATTTACACATCTTGATTCTACAGTTGTGCTTTCAAGAGCAATATCGGAAAAGGGAATATATCCTGCAGTTGATCCTCTTGATTCGTCATCAAGAATACTGGATCCGCAGTATGTAGGGGAGGAACATTATGGGGTTGCCAGAAGTGTACAGGAAATACTTCAAAGAAACAAGGAGCTTCAGGATATTATAGCAATACTTGGAATAGATGAGCTGACAGAAGAAGATAAACTGACGGTCCAGCGGGCAAGAAAGGTTGAAAGGTTCCTTTCGCAGCCGTTTTTTGTTGCAGAGCAGTTCACCGGCAGGAAAGGCAGATATGTTAAAATAGAAGATACTATAAGAGGGTTTAAGGAAATTGTTGAAGGAAAATATGATAGTTATCCGGAACAGGCTTTTTATATGAGCGGTACTATAGATGAGGTTATGGAGAGTGCGGAAAAAATGAAAAGTCAGGGAATTTAAAATCAAGCATGAGGCGTCGTTTTTTACCTATTGGAAAGGTTAGCAGATGTCTGAAAAAAAAATAAAAATAAGCATTGTTACTCCGGAACAAAAAGTATTTGAGGGTGAGGCAGATTATATAGGCATTCCTTCGGCTGGAGGAGGACTGGGAATCCTGCCGAATCATCTTCCGATCATATGTTTTCTTGATATAGGAATCGTAAAAGTAATTAATGAAAAAGATACTAATTTAATAGCTGTATGCAGGGGATATCTTCAGTTTGTGAGAAATATTGCCAATATTATTACTGAATCGGCAATTGTTACCGATGAGGAGAATAAATCTGAAGTGATGGATGAACTTCATAAAAAATATAATATCAGCCATGAAATAACTGAAGAAACAAAAAAAATTGTGCAAGCTACTGCTGCCTTAAAAAACCTTGGCAGGTTTTAAGCCTCTTTATCCTTGTTTTTATTAACATTTACTGGTAATTTAGCAGATACTTGTTTCGCTATATCAAAAGACAAAAATAAAAATTCAAGAATAAGGTCTAAAGACCCTATTTTAAATTAAACAATAAGATATATAATTATGATTTTATTTCATTATATAAAGCTGGATATATAAAAAGAATGAAACCTGCATTTGAATAAAGTTGTTGGAAGTTTTTAGAAAATTCAATAAGATATGGAAAAATAATGGCAAAGTTTATTATTAAAGGCGGAAATAAGTTAAACGGTAAGGTAAAGATAAGCGGAGCTAAAAACTCTGCATTAAAAATTATGGCGGCATCTATTATGGCAGGCGGTAAGACAATCTTAAAAAATGTTCCTGTAATTGATGATGTTTTAACAATGGCGGAAGTTTTAAGTTTGCTGGGGGCGGAAGTAAATTTTGACAGTGCAAACAATATTCTGGAAATAAATTCCGACAATATAAAATCATTTGAAGCTCCTTATGAACTTGTCAGAAAAATGAGAGCGTCGATTCTGGTAGCAGGACCGCTTCTTTCAAGATTCGGAGAAGTTAAAGTGGCAATTCCCGGAGGATGCAATATAGGCTCAAGACAAATAGACCTGCATCTTAAGGGTTTTGAGCTTATGGGGGCTGAAAATGTTATAGAACACGGATATGTTTATCTTAAAGCATCTCCTGGCATAGCCAGAAGTTCAAAAAAAAAGCTTAAGGGTGCGGAAATAAATCTGGAATTTCCTTCAAGAGGAGCAACCGAAAACATAATAATGGCGGCGTGCCTTTCAAATGGGAAAACCGTTATAAATAATGCTGCAAAGGAACCTGAGATTAATGACCTGGCAAATTATCTAAGTAAATGCGGGGCAAAAATAACCGGCATAGGTACCGACAGCATATCCATTGAAGGATCTGACGAATTAAAAGGTTGTGAATATGAAATAATGCCTGACAGCATCGAAACCGGTACATTTATAATAGCAGGGGTTTTATGCGGTAAAAAAGTTGAGATTGAAGATGCGGTTTGGGAGAACATGGGTATATTCTGTCCAAAATTAAAGGAAATTGGTGTCAACATTGAAAATAAGGAAGATAACACTATAATAATTAAAAAATCAAAGGGAACTTTAAAGCCTGCATATATTTCAACTCTTCCTTACCCCGGATTTCCGACAGATTTACAACCGATTATGACAGTGCTGCTGTCCATTATCCCCGGAATTTCGATTATAACGGAGAATGTCTTTGAAAACAGATTTATGTATGCAGATGAATTAAACAGAATGGGTGCAAACGTAAAAATTGACGGACACCATGCGGTGATTACAGGTGTAAATAAACTATCGGGAGCCCCGGTCAGTTCAACTGATTTAAGAGCGGGAGCAGCTCTCGTACTTGCGGGTCTGATTGCTGAAGGGACAACGGAAGTTAATGAAATTCATCATATCCTGAGAGGTTATGAGAATTTTGATAAGAAACTCAGAAATCTTGGTGCAGATATTATAAAAGTAAGTTAAATTTTAGACATCTTTAAAATGAAGAATCAATATGTTTTGTAAATTTTTATATCGACATAGCTTATTTGTTTTATTTAAATTTGAGATTTAAAATTATAGTTCAGGTAATATCTGAAATATTTGACTAAACGGTTTTATGGTTAAAGAAAAAAATAATAACAGCGGCGATAATAGTATAGATAACGAAAAGCCTTATTATGGGCTCGAGGG
>JAJFVM010000156.1 GCA_021371805.1 bacterium | reverse complement strand
TATAGCGGCTACATTATTCTGTGTAATTTATGGAATTGCAGGTGGTATAAAGATTAATTTAATACAACTTAAGCTAAAAGAACCAAAAACTATTGAAAGAAGCGAAGATAAAGCTCGAAGAGTCTGGGATAAAAGGAAAGCATAATAATAATTTGAAAAACAAAAGCCGGATAATTAATGAAGTTAATAAGATAATTTCTGAAGAATTGCTGTTCTTAAGCAGGCATTATGAATATGATCTTAAACAATATTACCTTCCCGGGCTGATATATGGTTCCTGCTTATTAACCTTTTTTAATCTCGAAGAAGCAAAAAATTCTTCTCTTAATGAAACTATACCGGTAAATAATTATTATAAAGATAAAGAAGAGCAAAATCTTGTTTACATGGATACCTACAGGATTTTAAATCTTATCACAGGATTTGAGCTTCTCGGAATCGGAATAAATATTCATGACACTGCTGAAAGTGTTATTATAAAGGATATTTATCCCGAAAAGAAAGAACTTATTGAAGATTATGAGAAAAATTATACCTTAAAGCTTTTGTTTGGAGATATTTTTTATTCAAGAGCTGTAATTTATCTGATAAATTATAACGATTTTTTTGTATCTGAAGATATTTTAAATTCACTTCTTGTCCTTCATAATTCGAGGCTGATTATTCATCAGATATTTACAAAGATTATTGCTCAAAATTCTGAAGGAAAGGTTTACAAAAAATTCATGGAAGCAATTCCTGAAATAAAAAATTTGAATGCACTTTTGAAATCTGCATTTCTCACAGGATTCAGTGCATCTGGCTTTAAGCCTGACTTTGATGGATCGGATTTGAGTTTTAGAATAATTGACAATCTTGTATCATTTAAAACATATTCTGATATTGAAAATCACTTAAAGCAGATTTGCTCTGAAATAAAAAGTGATTACAAAGATATGTATTTAAATTTTATCTTTTCAAAAAAAATAGAAATAACGAACAAGATTAACAGGGATATTGCGATAATAAAACCACAATGGTTAAAAAATAATTTTAATAGCCTGATAAAATTATTTCAGGCGCTTTAGTATGTTATTAAAACAGAGGTTCTATGGATGAATACCGATTTGATTTTTTTGCATGCTCCAAGTGTTTATGACTTTAGAGAAAAAAGCATTTTATATGGTCCGATGAGCGATCTTGTTCCGTCATCTCCTATTTTTGAGATGTATCCTATCGGGTTTTTAACAATGGCAAATTACCTGGAAAAGAGAGGAATGTCCGTCAGGATAATAAACATCGCATATCTGATGATGGAAGATGCAAAATTTGATGTTGAAAAATTCGTTAAGAAATTAAAGCCGGCTGCTTTCGGGGTCGATCTTCACTGGCTTCCTCATTGCCAGGGTTCAACGGAACTTGCAAAAATAATAAAAAAATACCACCCGGAAATACCTGTTATTTTTGGCGGTTTCTCAGCGTCTTTTTTTTATAATGAACTTATTGAAATGCCTCAGGTTGATTTCATTATAAGAGGCGATTCTGCCGAGGAGCCTCTTTTCCAATTAATAAAAGCAATCAAGAAGAAAAAAGATGGTGATTTTGTAAATATTCCAAATCTTGTATGGAAAAAACAAGGCAGAACGGTTGCAAATCCGATCAAATGCATTTCAACAGATTTAAATGAAATAGATTTTGATTACAGAATAATGTTTAAGCAGGTTATGAGATATAAAAACATGAAATGCATAATTCCGTTTTCGGGATGGATGAATTATCCCGTAACAACAATTCCTATTGTCAGAGGATGCAGCAAGAACTGTTCGGGCTGCGGTGGTTCAAAATATGCGTTTGAGATTTTTGGAGACCGGATAAAACCGGCATTCAGAGATCCTGAAAAACTGGTGAATGAAATACTTATAATGCAAAAATATATTAATGCCCCTGTTTTTATTCTCGGGGATATAACACAGTGCGGAAAAAATTATCTTGAAATATTCTTTAAAAATGCAAAAAGGTTAAAAAGAGATATTCAGATTTTCTTTGAGTTTTTTGAACCGCCTTCAACATGGTTTTATGATGGCATAAATGAAGTATTTGATAATGTGTGTTATGAAATTTCTCCGGATTCTCATGATGAAATGGTAAGACAGAAAATGGGAAAGTCGTTTTCCAATAAAGAACTTCTCGACAGTATAAAATATGCACTTAAGACAGGAGCAAAAAGATATGACCTGTATTTTATGACCGGGCTTCCTATGCAGACTAAAGAATCGATTCTTGATACTGTTAAATTTTGTGAAGATTTCTATAATGAGATAAATTGGGATAAACGGTTCATGCCGTTTATTTCTCCGATGGCTCCGTTCATTGACCCGGGAAGCAGAGCCTTTATTAATCCGGATGAATTTGGTTATAAGCTGACAAGAAAAACATTAAAAGACCATATTGAAGCAATAACGATGCCATCCTGGAAGTATATTTTAAACTATGAAAGTAAATTTATTTCAAGAGATGAGCTTGTTGATTCAACTTATAAAGCAGCTTTAGGCTTAAACAGATTAAAAGGCAAAGCGGGCGGCATTGAAGAAAGTGTGATGAAAAATAATGAGGAAAGAATAAAAGCTGCAATGGAAATAATGAAAGAAATAGATAAGATTGTTTTAATAGAAAATCCTGAAAGGAGAGAAGCTGAACTGAAGAAATTGAAGGATAAAACAATGCAGTACAGCCTTTCAACGGTATGTGAAAAAAGCGAACTTGAATTTCCGCTGACTAATAAAAGTTTCAGGTGGTTTTCGATAGTAAAGACGGCAATTTTCCCAAGACTTTAAAATTATATGAAATAAAAGTCAATAAATTTGATTTTTAATTTATGCTTTCAGTAAAAGCAGGCTTGAATTATTTAGATTTACTGTAAGCTTATACGCTTTTTAATATTTATTTTTTTATATATTGTCATTTATTAATATTTTTTTTATAAAAGATGTTTGAAAAATTTAAAAAGACTCTTTTTTTGAAAAAAGACCTGGAAGGACTTGAAAATTATATAGAAGGTTTTGTATCAAATTTAGACGGAATTTTAAAGGAGGCATTATCAGGTACATTACTTGCAGGCGGAAAAAGGATAAGACCGGCTTTGTTCTTAATTTGTGCTAAAAATGAGAAATATGATGTGAAATATTTAACTCCGGCTGCAGCAGCTATAGAAATTTTACACACAGCTTCATTGATTCATGATGATATTATAGACAACTCGCTTCTCAGAAGAGGTAAAAAAACAATACATAATGTTTTTGATAAGGATACTGCAAGATATGTCGGCGATTATTTATTCACTTATTCTTTTTATCTTTTAAGCAGCTACCGTGACAATGAAATTTTGAGGGAAATGTCAGAAACATCCAAACTCCTTGTAATAGGGGAATTTGACCAGATAAAAACAAAAAAAATCTTCGGACAAAGCGAAGAAATTTATTTTGAAAAAATTAACAAGAAGACTTCTTCTTTATTTAAATTAAGCTGTGTTCTTGGAGGAATATTGTCCGGTTCAGTCTATAGCGATATTGAAAACATGAGAAAATTCGGAAGATATTTAGGAATTGCATTTCAGATCAACGATGACCTTATAGACATCAGCATAGATAAACCCAGATATAAGCTTGATAAACCGATAGGGAATGATATCAGACAGGGTAATGTGACTTTACCGTTGATATATGCGTTAAAAAATAAAAAGTTCAGGGAAAAAATCGGGAGCATGCTGACTGCCATCAATGAAGTAATCGATGATGAAACTGCGGACAAGATTATAAGTTTGATTTATGAGACCGATGCGATTAAAACGGCAAAACAGAAAATTTATTTTTATTTAAATGAAGCAAAAAAAGTTATAAAGCTTATTCATGGAAATGAAAGAAAAAGCGGGCTTATTGAAATCTGTGATTTTTTGTTAAATTCTGTTGAGAAAACAAAATAAAATTAATGAATTTTTATCTTAGAACCTTTTTAGACGTAATTTCTGTAACCATACCCATATTTTCCATAATGGCTATAGGGTATTTGTTCAGAAGAAAAGAAATTATAAAAGAGACTGCCGTTCCTGCATTAAATAAGATTGCTTATTATCTTGGCCTTACGACTCTTATTTTTACAAGTATAGTCAAATACGATCTGAGGGAAATTTTTAATGTAGGAATTATAAAAACGCTGTATGTCACATTTGCCATTTTTATTGTCATTGTTTTACTCAGTGTTTATTTTCTGAAGATTAAGAAAAAGACAAAAGGCGCTATGGCAATATCCAGCTTCAGATGCAATATGGCATTTGTGGGTATACCTATAGTAATTTCTGCATTCGGAGACATCGCAGCCGCTAAAGCAAGTATAATAATCGGGTTTATGACTCCCGTTAATATAATTTTTGCAATAATTTTTTTAAAAATTCTCGGAGGAGAAGAAAAAAAGAAGAATTACGGAAGGTTTTTTTTGGATTTTATAAAAGATCCACTTTTAATAGCATCCATTCTTGGGATACTGATTTCGTATTTCAGAGTATCAATTCCAAAACCGGTGATGGATCTGCTGAATACTCTGGCAGGCCTGGCAGTTCCGCTTGCTCTTGTAACTATCGGAGCCTCATTTAAATTTTCACATATCAAACGAAATTTAAAGTATCTGATACCCACGTCAATATTAAAGTTGCTTATTGAACCTGCTATCGCTTTTTTTATAGGAAAATATGTTTTTGATATAGGTCCGGTAGATACAACCATTACTGTTATATTGTTTGCAATGCCTCTGGCTGTTGCAGCTTATATTATGGGGAAAGAATATGACTCAGATTCGGACTTCATATCTTCTTCCTTGATCTTATCAACGGTTTCCTCGGCATTTACCCTGACTTTCTGGCTCTTTTTTCTTAAAATTATATTCAAATCCGGTTAATTCGGTGCGTTTTATCTGGAACTCTTATTCCAATTTTTTATAATTTAACTCGATGAATTGGTTCATAACGGATTAGAGCCTAATAGTGTTTTGTCGTGTTATCAAGGATGATTTTTTGATATAATTATAAAGAAATAATCAATGTGCTAATACATAAATAGTTAAAAGAGGTAATAAAATGAAAAATCAATTAAGCAAAATAACTACATCAACAGTACTCGTATTGGTATTAATATTATCTTTATTTATGTTTGGTTGCGGAAAACAAGAAATCAAAAATGAACTGATAGAATTTGATAAACAATATTATTCAGTTACTGGTGGAAGTGAAGCTGCAAAAGAAATTGCAAAATTAGAAGAAGAAGTTTTACAAAAATTTGGCGATAGTATTGATTATAAAACAGAAGGCGAAGAATATGTAGCTTCGTTAAAAAAAATAAACGGATATTTAGAGGATATATCAGAAGATTTTAAAAATATTAAGATTCCAGAAAAAATGGATGTTTTTTATCAGAAAAAATTAGAGCAATTTGCGAATTCATTACAAGGGAATAAAAATTTTATTTCAGATTATGAGAATTGGAAAAAGGGAACATGGACTAATGAAGAATATAAAAAGAATGAAGAGCTGCGAATAATCTATAATAAAAAAGCTGATGATTTAAATTTAGAGTGTAACCAGATTAGAAGTGAGGTTTACAAGGAATATGGTTTAGATGATTTATTACTTAAATAC
>JAJFVM010000215.1 GCA_021371805.1 bacterium | reverse complement strand
TCTTTTCAAATATTACTCTTTCATCGGCATTTTTCTTAAAAGCAACAACAAGCTGGTACACTGTAAACATCGCCAGAAGAATATATATTCACCATCTGAAATTATTCCATCTGCTTTGAACTCTGAAGAATTAAATGATATGTGTGATAATTTACAATAATTACATAGTTCTGCCTTTATTCTTAAATCAGAATATATTTTGCTAAGTTATATGCTGAAGTATCTATTGGCTTATATTAATAAGACAACTCTATTCAGCTTCGTTTCTTCCACCATTATGTTTAAAGCGTTTAAAGACACTGTTTTTACCCAATATAATAGCTATCATAAAGGCTGAAACAATACCCAGGATACCGCCGAACCAGAATGGGGCGTTGGAACCAATACGGTCCCACATAACACCTGCTATAATTGATGATAAAAGCAAGCCAAAACCCTGCAGCATTCCATAAAGACCAAGTACCGTGCACTTCAAACCTGCCGGGGAGGTTTCGGCTATAAACGCTCTTTCTGCCCCACTGATAAAAGCGGTATAGGCTCCATAAGCAACAAAAAGTAAAACAACGGATATTTTTGTCGTTAAAAGAGCAAAACCAATATATACAAGTCCAAAAATTATATATCCTGGCACCAAAATAGCGCTTCTTCCTAATTTATCAGACAATTTACCAGAAGGAATAGAAAGAATAGATGCTGAAATATTGAAAATTAAATATAATAGTATTACCTGTGAGGCTGAAAAACCATGTTCTTTCGCTTTTAAAAGCAAAAAGACGTTCGATGAATTGCCAAGACAAAAGATAAACATGGCTGCAAGATAAAGTTTAAGCTTGACATCCAGTTTCATGCCCTTAAATGTAAATTTTTTATCCATAATTTTTCCGTTTTTATCCTCCTTAACAGCAGGTATAATCAGAACACCGATAACAGCGGGAATAATTGAAAAGAGAAAAGCCTTATGAAATCCGAAGTTAGTTGCAACAAATATAAACGCCAGCAGCGCACCAAGGGAAGAACCAGCCATATCAAGCATCTTATGCAAGCCAAAGGATTTTCCAAGTTTTTTCTCATCGCTAGACTGTACAACTAGCGCATCGCGAGGTGCGGTGCGGATACCCTTCCCAGTGCGGTCTATGACCTTTGCTACAAGAACTCCAGCCCATGAAGTTGAAAATAATAATATAATTTTATAAATCACTGCCGCCGAATACCCGAAAAACATAAGATGTTTTTTACGATGATATACATCCCCTATATAACCACTGAATACTTTAAGCAGAGAAGCTATACTTTCTGCAATCCCCTCTATAATGCCCACAATTGCAGGAGTTACACCAAGAGTTGACGTTAAAAACAGCGGAACCAGTGGATAAACCATTTCAGTGCTCATATCAATAAAAAAGCTAACGATTCCTATCAAAACAATATTTGAAAAAATTTTTGTTTTTAATTGGCTGCTTCTGTTTAAACTTTTCATTCTACCAGTCTCCTTATTTACTGTCGTTATGCTCATATACTTTATTGCAAAATCCCTCAAAGATGTCTGCACATTTTAATAGCATTGTTTTCGATTTTTCTCTAAGTGCTGCTTCGAAAAAATCTCTTGACAAAATTTTTTCAAACCATTCCTTCAACTTGTTGAGTTCTTCTTCGTTTTCTTCAATCTCAGCAAAGGTAAAATTTTCTCTGGCAATTTCTTTATCAATTTCCTGAAAGAAATCGTCACATTTTTCCAGTAATTCATTGTATTCTTCATCCCTTGCCATATTGAATCGTTCAACTATGATTTTTTTACTGTTTTCGTCTACTGAAGATTTCATAACAAATGCCTCACCACTGTTTTGTAAAACATCATCTTTAATTTCATTTAACAAATCATAATTCTTATCAGTATTAGGCAATATCCACATGGATTGCTGAATGTTGACAGAACCGATTTTTTTTAATTTTCTCCATATCGACACACGTATTCTTGAAGGTTCTCGCGGCAATGTATAATTTATAACGATCCATTCATTTTGTTCCATAAAATCATCCCTCTAAATACAATACTTATTTAATGTAATACTGATTACAAAAAATTATAATATAATGTAATACTGATTACAATGATTATTATTGTTTGGAGATATGCAGTAGCCTCACTCATTCAAATATGATTTCGTTAATCTTATACAGATAAAAAAATTAATTTATTTCCTGTTTTTTTTCATTTACCCCTGGATTCTACCCTATATCATCTGTGTTTTCTTCAGATACCTTTTCATTTTTTACATCTTTTCCCATTCTTTCGGGAGTAAAGTCAGGCTCTAAATTCATTTATATATTGGGCAACTACTGTTTTGGAAATATTTAAAGTAGATGCAATATCTCTGCAGCTTAAATTTAATGTTTCATGAAGTTTTAATATTTGCCTTAGTTTATCCATGCTTATCCTCTTTCTCTTCATTATTACTCCTGTCAGTTACAATTTTTTCTGGTAGAAGTATTTTAACTATAAATATTAAAACTCAATTCAGGTATAAAGTGCCCCCACTTATCTCAATAATTTAGTTCTGACTCTGCCTACTCTTCCCAGCCAAATCATTTTAAGTAGATAATCAATCTTTTTCAAAAAACAATATATTTTTTAAGTAATCTTTCTCTAAAATACATTGTTTTTTGAACATTGACTTATATGTATATTATACGTATAATATATCACTAAGATTACTAATTGTTAGAGACTAATAAAAAAAAGGTATATTAAAAAAAGGTTAAAAATATGACAAAAAACAAACTTAATATAACTCTTGATGAAGATTTAATAGAATTTTCAAAATTATATGCAAATGAGCAGAGGACTACTGTCTCAGAATTGATTTCACAGTTCCTATTAAACCTTAAAAGAACGAAATCACAGGACCCTACTGAAATAATAATATTAGATCCAGAATTCAATGATTCTTTACTTGAAACAATTTCAAGAATAAAAGAAGGTAAGGAAAAATGGTTAACTTATAATGAGGTCTTCAAATGAATGTTTTGTTTAGCGAATCATTCTTAAAATCTCTTAAAAAGCATTCATCATTAAAAGAAGAAATAAAAAGAAAAGTCGATATGATAATTGGCAGTCCTGTAACTTTAGGCGAACCTTTAAAGGGCAACTTCAGAGGATTTTACAGCATGCCTGTTAAAAAAAATTTCCTCATAATATTTCTGTATTGTAACTCCTGCAGAAAAAAAGGTGACGATAAAATAATTCTTTGTTCTGATTGTCAAGAATGCAGTAATGATACTATAAAATTTATAGAAATAGGTCCTCATGATAAAGTTTATAAAAAGTAAATATTATTCAATCTGTTTTTATTAACCTGATATTCCAAACTTATTAAAAAATTCTTTAAATTAAAAATTTCCCTCACAATACAATTTGAAATTTCGTAACCTGGAGCAGACAATAAATACTGAATGGCATAGTAGTATAAAAACTTATCTTAAAAACTCAGTTTTGGTATGAAAATAATCTTATTTAAACATAGTATATTAGTTCTAAATCTGGAGTTATAATCAAATCTTGTGGATTTAAAAATGTACACGAAATAATATACAATGCCTCAAGCGAAAATGTACACATACTAATGCAAATAAATATTGTTAATGAGTACAATCTATTGAAGACTTAAGCTCTGAAATATTAACTAAAGTGTCAAGGTATTATTATGATTTATGCTCCGGTAAAAATCCCTATCATGTAAGCAATTTTCTGTAGATTTAAAACTGGTTCATCCGGTACCCTGCCTAAAATATTGTCATATAGCATTTTAACAAAACCGTTAGATGGGGTACTGTAATGATCAGCCAGTTGAATAATGCACAGGTCCATCAAAATCCATTCTGCATCAGTTAAGGGTTTACATGAAGAAGATTCAATTCCATTTGAAAATATTATCATTTCCGAATTAATATACCATGGATCGAAGCTTTACTTGGCGCAATTGAATTTCCGGCACTCTGTATGTTTATTAGATTTTGATACTTCTAAAGCGGTGGGCACATTAAATGTACCTGCAGCTATATCTCCCATAGCTCTTTGGCTTCAATAAAATCAATACATGTTTTTGTTTATCTGTTTCACTTTTATTATTGAAAATTCAAATTCCATAATATATTTATTATGCTTAATATATACCTTTTGCAAATATCATCATTAGTATCAAATCGCTCTAAATGTCCAATACTTAAATATTTATAGCTTGATTTGGTTCCTTTTTGATAAAGTAATCCTTGTATCCATAAGCATATTCTACTTTAAGTAGGGATATTTTCTCACTATAAGTGATGGAGCGTCATTATCATATGACAAACACAACTATTTTAATTTTATTTAATATGACAACGCTCTATGATATATTAATTACAATCTGCAAAAAATAAACTGCTTAATAAGAAATAATTAGACTGGAGGGGATTATATGAAAAATAATGATCCAATGCAAAAGAACGGATTAGGCGGATATCTGCCAAGCCGTAACTCTGTAAAGGACGAACATGCAGGCATTACCCGAGAGAATGGTGCCCCGGTTATCAACAACCAGGATACGATGACCGCAGGCCCAAGAGGGCCTCAGGTTCTTCAGGACGCCTGGCTTATGGAGAAGCATGCCCACTTTAACCGCGAGGTTATACCTGAGCGTCGAATGCATGCCAAAGGATCCGGGGCTTTCGGGGAGTTCACAGTAACACACGATATCACCAAATATACCAAAGCGAAAATATTTTCCGAGATTGGTAAAAAAACCAAATTATTCATGCGTTTTTCTACTGTAGCCGGTGAGCGAGGTGCCGCAGATGCAGAGCGGGATATCCGCGGTTTTGCCATGAAATACTACACTGAAGAGGGAAACTGGGATCTTGTAGGCAATAACACGCCGGTATTCTTTTTTAGGGATCCAAAAAAGTTTATCGACTTAAATCATGCGATTAAGCGTGATCCCCGAACCAATATGCGCAGCCCAAACAATAACTGGGATTTCTGGACATCGCTTCCTGAGGCATTACTTCAGGTAACGATTACTATGAGTGATCGCGGCATTCCTTCTTCTTTCCGTTATATGCATGGATTCTCCAGCCATGCATACAGTCTGATAAATGCTTCAAATGAGCGGGTATGGGTAAAATTCCATTTTCGTAGTCAGCAGGGTTTCCAGAGCCTGACGGACCAGGAAGCAGAAATGGTGGTAGCAAAGGATAGGGAAAGCCATCAAAGAGATCTTTATACAGCTATTGAGAAGAACATATTTCCAAAATGGACTATGTTTATTCAGATTATGACAGAAGAACAGGCTAGAAAAATGCCATATAATCCTTTTGACCTGACCAAAATGTGGTATAAAAAGGATTTCCCACTTATTGAAGTAGGCGAAATCGTGCTAAATAAGAATCCGGATAATTATTTTGCTGATGTTGAGCAAGCGGCCTTCAATCCAGCCAACAATGTACCGGGTATTGGTTATTCTCCTGACCGCATGCTCCAGACCCGACTGTTTGCTTATGGAGATGCCCAGCGTTATCGTCTGGGTGTAAACCATCACCAGATTTCTGTCAACAGCCCTCAGGGAGTCAGCAATCCCCATAGCTTTCATCGTGACGGTAAGATGAGAGTGGATGGAAACATGGGTAGCGAGCTACATTATGAACCCAACAGTTATGGCAATTGGACTGATCATCCCGATACCGCTGAGCCTATTCAGGAGGGCGGAGATGTTTATCAGTATGACTTCCGTATGGACGACCATGATTATTTCACCCAGCCTGGAATGCTTTTCTGCAATATGAGCCAGGAACAGAAACTGGTGCTTTTTGAAAATACAGCACGGAATATGGGTGATTCGACACTACAGATCAAGCACAGGCATATCAATCACTGCTATATGGCTGACCCTGAGTATGGAAAAGGTGTAGCTGAGGCTCTGGGTATTTCCATTGACGATGTGGATCTTACACCAATGAAATCTGACAGCCACACTGCCTGGGTGAAGGATAATACGCTTGGTGCTTCTGACCTGGATATGCCTACTATGCCTGCAGATCCTGCTACTGCTAAGGATTTGCCAGGAAACGGCCGTGATACCAATGCTAAAGATCCGGCAAGCCTGTACAGTTGGGAAAACGATCCCCAGTTGCTGTAACGAGAGCCCAGACATATCTGTTAGTAAAAGCTGGATTTTAATATGTGAGGATGGGATTCAAAATGTATGCTTCTTTTTTGAATCCCATCTTTGTGCTACAAGTTTTTCTGCCTGTTTTTCTTCCGATTTACCATGGATGTGATTGGGGACGTATAATTTGGCTCACTGGGAAAACTCATATTAGTATTGGTCTTGGGATAAAGGCAGCTATAACAGAATATCGTGTATTTTTTACAACAGTTCCACTGCTTATTAATCAGATAAAAAAAGCAAGAGGAGCATCTACTCTTCGTTCATTTGAGCTTAAATTTGAAAAGTATGATCTTGTTATCGCTGACGAGCTACCGTGAGTTTATCACGAAACCAACTTTTATAAGAGAAATTAGACCCGTAATTGCCTGTGTTTAATAGGGATTATGGGTTTTTTTGTGTCATAAATATATGTATACACTGATTAATATAATAAGTCACCTGACATTTCATATATAAATAAATACAATAAATAAAGAAATATTAAATTTGTATATACCAAGCAAGGATAAATTTATGGCTAGTATTCAATATAAAGTATCCAGGGGATATAAGTATTGGTATATAGTTGAATCAAGAAGGGTAAACGGCAAACCAAGACCAATTGTCCTGTTATATCTTGCAATAATAATGACAAACAGGCATGACTGGGATACTGCTTCAATAATTGAAGCATGCCATGGCCAATCAATGATAGAGAATGCATTTAAGAA